>DASQFG010000641.1:0-10209 GCA_035633315.1 Nakamurella sp.
CCTGACCGTCGAAGTTGACCCGAATCAGCGAGGGGTTGATCGCGCCCAGCGCGATGCCGTTGCGATGTGCCTCGGCCACCGCCTCGGAGATCTTGGCGGTGATGGAGGTTGCCACGTCGGGCTCCAGTGGCCCTGCGGACAGCAGGTCGGTGAGTGTTGCGCCGTCCACCCACTGCCCGACGATGTAGGACTGGCCGTGGTCGGTGCCGACGTCCAGCGTCTGCGGCAGCCCGATGTGGTGCAGCCGGCCGGCCCGGAGCGTCCTGGCCACGGTGGCCGAGGCACCCGTGGTGTCCCGCAGGATCGTCACGGCCATGTCGCGGGGCAGCACGGTGTCCTTGGCGCGCCAGAACCAATGCCCGGCGGCGTCGGCGGACACCAGGCTGACCAGCCGGTAGCGGCCGCCGATGGTGGTGCCGGGGGTCAGCGGAACAGCTGCAGTGACAACTCCCGAGACAACTTCCGAGCCGGCACCGCCGTCGGCGACACCTCCCGACGACGTTGTCGGCATGGTCCGGCCGGCTTCGTCATCGGCGAACAACGGTGGCGGTTCGTTCGCGGCGGCCAGTTCTTCGGCGCTGAGCACCCTCGTCGCGTCGTCGTCAGCTCCGGTGCCGCCAGTTGCGACGCCGCCGGTTTCCTGATCGGGGCTGTCGATCGTGACCTCGGAAGGGGTCGCGAGTTCCTCCTCCGCGACCCCTCGGCCGGCCGGACCACCGCTGTTGCTGGGCACGGAACCTTTCACCTGCTCCCTCGGTCTTGCTGGTTCGGTCGGGGCGTCCAGCTGGCTGTCCGGGCCGCCGGGACCATTCGGTCGCGGGGCGCGGGTGTCCAACCGGACGGTGCGCTCGGCGTCGTCGGCACTGACGGAAGCACTGCTCCCTCTGAGGGTGCCATGTCGCGGCGACATCCCGGGCGCTGACGCACCCGCCGGTGACATCTGAGCGACCAATGGAGAGGGAAGGGTCAGGGCAACAGTCACCGCGTCGGTGGACGACGGCGCGCCGGGCGGCTTTGTCCCTGGTGGTGGTCCACGCCGGATGACCTTCCTGACCATCGCCGCGATTCGGCGGCGCAACGGCACCAGCTCCTCGACCTTGAGCAGCACGGCGACGACGGCGATCACCACCAGCCCCACGGTGCCGCTGATCAGAATCTCGACGAGCGCGTCGCCGAGGTCATCGACCTCCAGCTGCAACAGCCGGTTGCCGACCAGCAGCGCGGCGGCCGCCCCGGCGACGCCGGCGACGGTCATCTTCAGCAGCGTGATCAGGGTGCGCCGGGTGCCCATCGGCCCGTACCTGGCGCGCAGCCAGATCTCCCCGGCGATGGCCCCGACCAGGTACGACACCGAGGTCGCGACAGCCAGACCGGGAATGATCAGAGCGTCGTCGAGGGTGGCGCTGGAGATCAGCAGCGGTACCCGGACCGCAACCATGATCGCGTTGATGATGGTCGGGGTGCGTGCGTCCTTCATCGCGTAGAACACCCGCATCTGGACCAGGGTGACCGCGAACGGCACCAGCCCGAGCGCCAGTGCGGCGAGCGTGGTGCCCAACACCACGGTGTCCGCGAGGTCGACGTTGCCGTAGAGCGAGGAAACGATGGCCAGCGCCCCGGCCAGCACCATGATCGCGGCGGCGATCGGGGTGAGCGCCACGATGGACAGCCGGCTGGCCAGCCCGGCGTCGTCCTTGACGTTGTCCATCTGGCCGGCCGCGGCGTGCCGGCTCATCCGCGGCATGATCGCCGTCAGGATCGAGACCCCGACGATCCCGTACGGCAGCTGGAAGAGCATCGAGGCGAAGGCGTACAGGCCGATGCCACCCTCGACGTTCGCCGAAGCCACGTTGGTCACCACGACGTAGCCGGCCTGCGAGACCAGCACATAGGCGACCGCCCACAGCATGAGGCCGCCGGCTTCCAGCAGCCGCCGATCGCCGCCCCACCGCCAGCGGAACCGGAATCCGGTGCGCAGCAGGGCCGGCAGCATGACCAGCGCCTGCACCACGATGCCCAGCGTGGTGCCGATGCCGAGCACCAGGTACTGCTCCCGGGTCAGCGACGTCAGTCCGCCGGACTCGTCCGAGGACATGACGTGCATGGCGACACCGATGCCGATGACCACCAGGTTGTTGGCCACCGGCGCCCATGCCGGGATGCCGAACTTCTCCTTCGTGTTCAGGATGGCGCCGAACAGCGCGGCGATCCCGTAGAAGAAGATTTGTGGGAGCAGCAGGTAGGCCAGCGTGGTGGCCAGGCCCTGATCGACGGTGCCCTCGTCACCGGACAGGTACAGGTTGGTCAGCAGCGGAGCCGCGAGAACCGCCAGCGCAGTGGCGATCAGCAGGCCCACCAGTGCCGCGGTCATCAGCCGCTGGGTGTACAGCGCCCCGCCGTCCCGGTCGCTTCTGGCCCGGGACAGCAACGGGATCGCCACCGACGTCAGCACGCCGCCGATCAGCAATTCGAAGACGATGTTGGGCAGCGTGTTGGCCAGCGTGTACGCGTCGTTGACGATGCCGAAGCCGAGGACGCTGACCAGCACAACCTTGGACACGAACCCGGTGACCCGGCTGACCAGGGTTGCCACCGCCATTACCGCGCCGGCCCTGACCACCCCGCCGGTGTGGGCGGTCTTCATGCCGGCGACGTCGTCGACCTCCGATGCCGCGGTTGCTCCGGTGGGTCGAGTGGGCCCGGTGGGTCCGCTGCCGCCGGTCGATGTGATCACCGTGTCGGCGGCCGGATCGCTGCCGGTGCGGGGCATCATGGCCGGTCCGATCCGAGGTGACCGGCGTCCGGCGCCACACCGGGCCCGGGCTGCGCCGGTGGTCCGCCGACCCGGAGTGATTCGTCGGGCAGCAGCTGGTCGGACTCGTCGTCGGTCCTGGCCCGGGAACCGTTGACCGGGGTCGAAGGGTCGGGCGTCAGGGGCGTTCCGCCGTCGCCGTTCCCGGACAACCGGTCGCGTCGGTTCCGCAATCGCTGGGCGATACGCAGGATGACCATCACCAGCAGCACGCCACCGGCGGCGATGATGATGACCACGGTGACGGCGCCGTAGGCGCTCGATTCGACGGACAGCTGAACGGGATCGTTCCAGGCCGTACCGTCGGGCCCGAGCAGTTGCGCCCCGACCTGGAACTGCCCGGATCTGGTGACCTCGGCGGGGATCTTGACCTGCAGCGACCGGCCGGCCGGGATGACCTGGACGCCCGGGTCGGTGACGGTCAACCCGACCCGTTCGCCGCCGGTGATCTGCACCTGCACCGGGACGTTGTAGGGCAGCGAGTTCTGCACCGTCAGCACCAGGGGTGACGTCGATGACGCCAGGGTGTACGAGTTGCCCGCCGAGGAGATCGTCACACCGTTCCTGATGTCGGCGGTGGTCGCCTCGACCGTCGCCAGGTTGGCCTCGCCGACCTGGGGATTCACCCGGAACGCGCTCGCACCGGAGGCTGCCAGGGACTCGTCGAGCGGGTCGAGCACCAGGGTGGGGTCCACACTCTGCGGCACCGAGCCGAGGGTGGTCCGCAATTCGGCGACGTCCTGGCGGTCCTGCTGCACCCGCGCCAGGTACGCGGGTGAAAGCTCGCGCGACTGGGCGTCCGCCGGGTAGGACAGCTCGGCGGGCGTGCCGGGGGATCCGGCGAGGGCGGTGAGGCTGACCGGGCCGATCACCTGGTGGCTGCCCAGGGTGGCGAGCAGGTCGGTGAGCAGCCATAGCCCTGACCGGCCGGGCGACCAGCGGTGATCAGGCACGTAGACCGATGGTGTGGTGTTGGCCTCGAAGTGCTGTTGGGCCAGCAGCGCCGTGAGGCTGTTGACCCGGATGGCCCAGCCGGTTGTCGGTGCCTGGTCGGCGAGGGCGCCGAGCCCGGCCAGTACGCCGCCCATGGACAGCACGGCGGGCGCCGACACCGGCCTGCCCGTTGCGGTGGTGGCGTCGATCGCGGCCGTGGCCGAGCCCTTGGCCAGGCCGCCGGCGTCGCCGGTGGATTGCACGGCGTCCCCTGACAGCACGGCACTGCCCAGCCCGGCGTTGGTCAGCGCGACCAACGTCTCCGGTTCCAGGGCGCCGCCGGCCGGGAGCGACATGTCGGCGACGAGCCGCCCGGCGATCTCCGGGCCGAGCACCCGGGTGGCGATTGCGCGGCCCTGGGTCACCGTCGCGTCCATCTGGTCGGTCAGGCCGCCGCGGACGAGCGCCACCGCGTCAGGATCGCCGGCGGGCAGCAACAGCGTCGGGTACTGGGCGATGAGGGCGCGCAGTCGCAGCAGGAAAGCTGGGGCCGTCGACTCCCCGGAGCCGGCCACCGTCCCGGGGAGGTCCTCCGCCGCGACCGGTGAGGTGGAGGGAGTCGTTGCGGCCGGGGTGGCCTGCCCCCCGGGTGCGGGCGGTGCACCGGCCGTCGCTGTCGCCGCCGCGCCGGGGGGCGGCGTGGTCGCGACCGTTGCTGTCGGCTCAGTGGCGGGGTCGGTGGTCGGTGCAGTCGTTGGTGCGGCGGCCGGCCCGACCGATGGGGTCAGCGGGGATAGCGGTTGGCTCGGGTCGGCCAGCACCCGGTAGCCGCGGCTCATCCGGTCGAGTTCGTCCAGGAGCGACGGGTCGATGGCGAGGGTGATCGCACCGGCCGGCGGGACCGGCGCATCGGGCGCCGTGAGGGCCTCGACGAGGGTGCTCAGCCGGCCGCCGGGCGCGATGGACACCGCGAGGTCGTCGTTGAGGAAGACGCCGTCGACGCCCAGGTGCGGGGTGTCGGCGATCGGCCAGATGATGTTGACGGGGACCGGTGGCCGGGTGGTGGTGGAGCCCGGGGTCGAGTTCTCGGCCGTTCCCGTATCCGGTGTTCCCGGTTGTCCACCACCGGGGAGGGTCGCGGCGGTGGGCACACCGAGCACGGCCAGCGCCAGGTGCAGCTCACCGATGCGGGCGGGCAGTGCGCCGCCCTCGAGAGTGACGTCACCGTTGACGTTGATCATCAACGGGTAGACGCCGGGGACGTCGATGGCCAGTCCGTCGGCGGCCGCGATCAGCGCGGTGGCCGTGAAGGACTGGGTGGTGTTCGGTTCCAGGCTCGCGCTCAACCCGGTGAACTCCGGTTGCACCACGTCCACTGGTTCGCTCGGTGTGGACAGCTCATGCCGGAGATCGGTGGTGCTCTTCAGGGCCGGGCCCCGCTGGAACCGGTAGGCCAGGTCGGTCAACGTCTCCTGCCCGGTGTTCTTCATCGTCCCGGAAACGGTCAGCGAGACCGGTCCGCCCGCCGTCACCACCACCGGGTCGATCGACGTGACCTCGAAGGACAGCCGGCCGGCGTAATCGTCCTCCGGAGCCAGCGATCGGGCAGCGGACGCGGCAGCGGGCGCAGCCGCGGGAACCAGAGCTACGGCGGCGGCCGCGACCAGAGCGGCCACCCGCGGCAGGCTTGCGTGCCATCGCCGGTCGTGGGGCCTGGAGGGTGCGCCGTCCACGACGGACCGTGTCACGCGGTGTCCGCGAGCATTTCCACGGCCCGCCGGGCCAGCCGGCGTTCGCCGGCGTAGGCCAATCGTGTCGCGAGATCGGTCAGTGGCACCCAGGCGACTTCGCTGACCTCCAGGTCGGCGTCGGACAGCTCGCCGTCGACCGCCTCCATGAGGAAGTGATGGACGCGCTTGTGGATGCGCCGGCCGCGCGCAACGAAGGTGTATTCGACGCTGCCCAACCGCGCGGTGATGCGGCCGGAGATGCCCGTCTCCTCCTCCACCTCGCGGATCGCGGCCTGCTCGGTGGTCTCGCCGACCTCGATGTGTCCCTTGGGCAGCGACCAGCGCAGGCGGCCGCGACGGTCCAGCCGACCGATCAATGCCCCTGACGCGGTTCCGTCCTCGTTGCGGACGACGAGCCCGCCGGCCGAGGTTTCGTCCGCCGGGCGGCGTCGCCGGGGCGACCCGGCCAGGCGCGCACGCGGGACAGACATAGGCCCGATGGTAGTGGGATCACGGCCGCCGGTCCCCGAGGTGACGGTGCGTCAGGGCATCGGTCGGGGGCGGGCGGGGGATCGGTACGCCGTTGGTGACGTTCCGAACCGGCTGGCCAAGCGGCTGGCCCTGCTGGCCATGTGTTTGGGGCAGTTCATGGCGATGCTGGACAACACCATCGTCAACGTCGCGCTGCCGAGCATCCAGGCGCGTTTCGGCGCTTCGGTGTCGGGCCTGGAATGGGTGGTCACCGCAAACACGTCGCCCTTCGCCTGCCTGCTGCGTGGGAGAGCGGCGGCGAACCCGTCGGCGTCGACGGGAAGATCTGGAAACTGCGTGACGCCCTGTTCACCACGCCGCCTTATCAGGGCCAGCCGCCGCCCGATCTGGGTGGCGCGCACGGGCCGCGGATGCTCGCGGTGACCGGGCGCTTCGGTGACGGGTGGTTCGCCACGCAGAAGTTGACGCCGCAGCAGTACGCCGCGAGCCTGGCCCAGATTCATTCCGCCGCAACGGAAGCGGGCCGGTCCATGGATCACTTCGAACCCGCGATCCAGGTGCTGGTGGCGCTCGGGCCCAACCGGGAAGCGGCGATCGAGGGCCTGCTCAGGGTCCCGCTGCGGACCGGCGGCGAATGGGCCGTTGGTGAGTGGGTCGTTGGTGAGTGGGTCGTTGGTGAGTGGAAGCAGCCCGTGCCGGCACCCGCCCCCCGTTCGGCGTGATGTCAGCGACCGCGGCTCAGGGCGCGGCCGAGCAGTTGGGCACCGACCACGAGGGGGAAGGCAACGGCGGCACCCGCGGCAACGGTTCCGGCCAGTTCGCGGGGATCGGGCCGGAGCCCCGACGCCCACAGCGTTCGCCACGCCCACAGCGAGTACGGCGCGATCACCAGCGGAACGGTGACCACGCCCGGGGTGTAGGAGCGCAGTGCAGCAGCAGAGGCCAGGTGGGTGACGCCGTGCGCGGTGAACGCGGCCAGCGCGACCCGCAACAGGCGCATCTCCCCGGCGGGAGCTGCCGCGCCCGCGGCCGCCTGTTCCCGTGCCGAGGCGAGATCGATCAGTGCGGTGCCGGTGGTGGACAGCACGCTCAGTCCCACCACGCCGACCGCGATCGTCATCTGCCGTGGCGATGGCAACGCCATGTCGATCAGACGCTGGGGAGCCCTGGGGAAGCGGCGCCGGAGGGCCGCGGTACCGGTGCGCTGCCAGTGCCCCGCCGTCAGCACCTCCTCCAGATCGTGCGCCAAGAAGGCCAACGGGAATGTCACCGCGACCAAGAGCCGCGCTCGCAGCATTCTCTGGTTCGGCGGAATACCGGGCTGCTTTGGCATTCCCCCATCATCACTCATCGACCCTCATCGACCGGGCCACGGACAATGCCCGATCGAGAACGTCGATTGCGTATCCCACCGCTGCGGTCTGAGTCTCCCCGGTGTCGCTGTTTCGCCGGCGCGGGCGACGCGGCGGAAGGCGTTGACGTGACGGACATGCTGACCGGCGAAGCGCCAGCGGTGACAGTCGGCCTTGCGCGACTGTTGGCTCCCGTGCCAGATCGGATCCTCGATCAGGTGACGGCCACCTTCCCAGCAGAGAGGCGAGAACGCTTGCAGCGATTCACGGTTCACGCGGACATCGAACGTGGTGCACTCGCCGACGTACTCGCCAGGCGATTGCTGGGTGCGCGTCTGGCATTGGCTCCGCAGCGAGTCATCCTGCTGCGCAACGCCCTCGACGCACCCGTCGTGGTGAACACGCGACCGGACGGGCGCACCACGGCTCGCGGCCGCGGGCCGGGCCGCCTGCGTGCTGCAGCGATCACTCGAGGAGTACCTGGCGCAGCCCAGTGCTTTCCCGGGTGAAGGTCGTGAAGGTGCTGCAGATGATGTCGCCGAGGCGTGGGTGATCTGTCCCAGGCCCGGCGCCTTCCGCTGCCGGGCACACCGCCGCACCCGGCATTGGGCCGTTGCCCGGGTCTTCCCCGTCAGATCGCCGCCGGCGTGCCGGTCACGGTCCAACCG
The DNA here is from genome assembly GCA_035633315.1 of Nakamurella sp. Classification (GTDB taxonomy): domain Bacteria; phylum Actinomycetota; class Actinomycetes; order Mycobacteriales; family Nakamurellaceae; genus Nakamurella. Next base: position 7,988 of record DASQFG010000641.1, read on the forward strand.
GAGACCGCCGCGATGCTGGGCGCCGGGCCGAGCGAAACCCTTGCGGGACCTGCGTTGTCGGGCACTGCGTTGCCGGGCACAGGCCCGTCGAGCGATGCTGTTGCGTCACGCATCTGCGAGATCGTCGGTGCCCACCTGGGCGTCGTGGTCGCACCGGACGACGACATGTGCCGGGAGGCTCGGTCCGCGTGGACTGCCGGTGATGCCGATCTTGATCTTCGATCTCGGCATGGAATCGATGACCCTGGTGAGAGCGTCACGCGATTGCGGGACGACCTGGCCGTGCCGATCAGCTTCGAGGAGGCCGAGGCGACCCGCACCGCGCGACTGCTGGCCGACGTGCTGGCGCCGCGGACCCGCGTTGCGGCGCAGACTCCGACCGAACAACAGCCGGAGCAGGCACCGGCAGTCCCTGTGGCCGGGAAGCCCGCCGACGGGTCGGCGATGCGTCACGCACTGGCGCCGCTGCGAATCGGGCAAGGCGGACGCAGCTTCCTGGTCCATCCGGTCGGCGGCACCACCATCTGCTACACGTCCATGGGCCGCCGGCTGACCACTCGGGACTCGTTGTACGGCAGCGGTTTTCCGATGGAGTTGGCCGGGAGGCAGCAATCCATCAGGGATCTGGCCCGGCTATAGCTGGGGTTGACTCGCGAGGTACAGCCCAGCGGGCCGTAACACCATCGGTGGCTATTCGGAGGAAATGTCGCCTTCGAAATGGCATTGCTGCTCGAAGGCGGCCGGGGAAGGTGCCGAGCGGGTCATCATGTTCGACTCCCACCCACCCGAGGCGTACGTGGTCGGGCACATCGGCGAGGCCGACTACCTCGAGGCGTTTCCGGTGCTGATGTGTCGCTGTTCGCCGACGTGCAGATCCCGCATGGCAGGCACATCGGCAGCGTGGCCGAGGCGCTGGAACTGGCCCGCCAGCCGTCCTGGTCGCCCTCGGTGATGCGGGAGCTGGAGTCGTTCTTCGACGTCTAGAATGGTTCGTCGTGTCCAACCCGTTCGATCCTCCGCCGCCCGCGCGGCCTGCCTCGCCGTCGGCGAGCAGTTCGGCGACGGGTCGTGATGGTCGATCGTCGGGGCCGGGCGGCCGGTTGAGCCGCCTGCAACGCGCCGCGGTGATCGATCTGCTGCGGATCGCGCCGGTGGCCGACGAACTGGGCCGGATGTTCGCGGCGGCCGGGCACGAGTTCCACCTCGTCGGCGGGTCCGTCCGGGACGCGCTGCTCGGCCGGCTCGGCGACGATCTCGACTTCACCACCGACGCCCGCCCCGCGCAGATTCAGCAGCTGGTGTCCGGGTGGGGCGAGGCGAGCTGGGACACCGGGATCGACTTCGGCACGGTCGGGGTCGCGAAGGCGGGTTTGCGGCTGGAGATCACCACGTTCCGGTCGGACCTGTACGACGGGGACAGCCGGAACCCGGTGGTCACCTTCGGCGACAGCCTGGCCGGCGACCTGGAACGCCGGGATTTCGCGGTGAATGCCATGGCGGTGTCCCTGCCGGGTCACAAGTTCACCGACCCGTTCGGTGGGCTCGAGCAGCTGACCGCCAGGGTCCTGGACACCCCGACCACCCCGGAGCAGTCGTTCCGGGACGACCCACTGCGGATGCTCCGGGCGGCCAGATTCGTCTCACAGCTCTCGTTCGCTCCGGCGCCGCGGGTGGTCACGGCGATGACGGCGATGGCATCGGAGATCGACCGCATCACCGCCGAGCGGGTCGGTGCAGAGCTGGTGAAGTTGATCATGGGCGGCAATTCGCGGGCCGGCCTTGCGCTGCTCACCGACACCGGGTTGGCGGATCGGGTGCTGCCCGAGCTGCCGGCGCTGCGGCTGGAGCGCGACGAGCACCACGAACACAAGGACGTCTATGAGCACACCCTGAAGGTGCTGGACCAGGCAATAGCCCAGGAGACGGACGGCCCGGACCTCACCCTCCGGTTGGCTGCGCTGCTGCACGACATCGGCAAGCCCGCCACTCGCCGGTTCGAGACGGGCGGCGGCGTCAGCTTCCACCACCACGAGGTGGTCGGTGCGAAGCTGGTTCGCAAGCGGCTGCGCGAACTGCGCCTACCCAAGGCGCTGATCGACGACGTCGCGACGCTGACGTTCCTGCACCTCCGCTTCCATGGCTACGGCACCGGCGCGTGGACCGATTCCGCAGTCCGCCGGTACGTCACCGACGCCGGGGAACGGCTGCCCCGGCTGCACAAA
>DASQFG010000642.1:0-1624 GCA_035633315.1 Nakamurella sp.
CGCAGCCAGTCCAGCACGTTGTCGATGTCGGCGACCAGGTGCCGGGTCATCAGTACGTGGTCCGGCGAGAGCATCCACGCGTGCTTGGACTGCACACCGATCACGGTGATCCGCATCGAGAACTGGGCCGGCCGCCGCCCGAGGGTGCCGGGCAGGTCCCGGATCATCGCGTTGAGCCCGGCTCCGGGCGCGCTGAGCGCGTGCTTGGTGCGCGGGTCGTCATTGACGCCGTCGGACCACAGGTTCGCGTTGTGGTAGTGACGCTGCACCAGGGCGCGCAGGTCGGGAACCCCCGAGAGGGGCAGAAACGCCGGCGGTCGGAAGTCGTCGATGGCGCCGGTACCGACGTCAAGCGCGTGCGTCCACCAGCGCGCCCATTGCCCGGACGCGACCACCAGGTCGACGTCGCGGCCGCCCAGCAGCCGGACCGCACCCGAGGTGGGCACGTCGATGGGCCGGCGGGACCACACCGGCCAGACATCGCACGGCGGATCGAGCGGCGGAATGGCGGGTTCGGTCAGCGGCTCCAGCCCCGCCACGTCGCGGATGTACAGGCCGATGCGCAGCGCTTCAGGTTCGGCGATGGTGACCTTCCACCGCTCCGTCCCGGCGATGAACATGCCTCCATGGTGCCAGCGGGGACCCGATTTCCGCAGGGTTTCGCGCACCGGCCGGCCGGGGTCCGTGTCCGGGGACAGGTACGGATACGACGGGTACTGGGGACGCAGCCGGGATCAGCCGTCCAAGCCCAGCCCGATCGCCAGCAGCACCGCATACACGATCTCCACCCGCGCGGTGCCGCCGAGCACCGCGATCAGGGCGGGCCCCCTGTCGCCGCGGAGCACCGCCCGAACCGGCGCGACAGCCAGCGGAATCGCCAGCAGGGCGAGCAGGCACCACGGGTGGCGCACGCCGACAACGGCCACGGCCAGGAAGGCGCCGGCGATCATCAGCACGAACACCCGCCTGCTCAGCGGATCGCCGAGATGCACGGCCAGCGTGCGTTTGCCGACCGCCGCGTCGGTCGCCACGTCGCGCAGGTTGTTGGCCATCAACAGCGCGCAGGCGAGCAGGCCGATCCCGATCGCGGCGACGACCGCGGTCAACGAGATCCGGCCCGCTTGCACATATGTCGTGCCCAGCACGGCGACCAGCCCGAAGAACACGAAGACGAACACCTCGCCGAACCCGGCGTACCCGTAGGGCCGCGGCCCGCCCGTGTAGAACCAGGCGGCGGCCACGCAGGCCACCCCGACGGGGACCAGCCACCAGGAGGTCAGGGCGGCCAGGATCAGCCCGCACAACCCCGCCAGTGCGAAGCAGGCGGACGCTGCCTTGCGCACCGTCGCAGGTGCCGCCGCACCGGAGCCGACGAGCCGCATCGGACCCACCCGCTCGGTGTCGGTGCCGCGGATCCCGTCGGAGTAGTCGTTGGAGTAGTTGACGCCGACCTGCAATGCCAGCGAGACGATCAACGCCAGCCCACCGCGCAACCAGGAGAACCCGCCCAGCGCGATCCCGGCGCCGGTGCCGACCAGGACCGGCGCGACCGCCGCCGGCAGGGTGCGAGGGCGGGCGGCGGAGATCCATTGCTGTGCGTTGGCCACGTGCACCGACCCTACTG
>DASQFG010000643.1:0-2676 GCA_035633315.1 Nakamurella sp.
GCGGGCGCCGCGGGCACGTGCGTCCTGGAATTACCGGATGGACGACTGCTCCTCGGACGACGAGCGGGTCAAGATCAGCTATGACCTCAAACGCCTGCAACGGATCTCCGATCCGGCGGACTACGTCGTGACACTGAACGGCGACGGCGCGATCGATCCGACGAAGGTGCTCGCGGAGATGACGTACGCGCACCCGACGTACACCCGCGCGTCGGTGGCCGCGCAGGTGGCGGTGCCATCGCTGAACACCGGCCGCACGGCCTTTGCCGGTGCCTGGCAGGGGTGGGGATTCCACGAGGACGGCTGCGTCTCCGGGGTCCGCGCCGCCGAGTCGTTCGGAGCCGGCTGGTGACCTCGTGACGACCCTGCGCCCGCCCCCGGACGGCCCGGCCCCGACGGCCGGGCCGCCGATCGGGCCGGACGAGTCGGCGGCGGCGCCCGCATCGATCGCACCGGCCGAGCCGCAATCGCACCCGGCCGGGAACGCGCCGCCAGGTTCAACCGCGCGGATCTATCACGCCACCGTTTCGCACCAACGGAACGCCAACGCTCCCGGCGCGGTGACCCGCCGGTTCAGCTACACGTCCTATTTCTGGCTGGTGGACGTCGATGCCCTGCCGGTGCTCCCGCGCTGGCTGCGACCGTTCGCGCGATTCCGGGTCGGCGATCACCTGGGCGATCCCCGCGGCACGCTGGCCGGGAACGCGCGGGCTTTGCTCGTCACGAACGAGCTGTCGGCCGATCACATCCTGCTGCTGACCTGCCCGCGGGTGGCCGGTCACGTCTTCAACCCGCTCTCGGTCTTCTACTGCCTGTCCGGTGATGACCTCGTCGCCGTCATCGCGGAGGTGCACAACACCTACGGCGGACGCCATGTCTACCTGCTGCGTCCGGACGAGTCCGGGCGCGACCATGTCGGCAAGGAGTTCTACGTGTCGCCGTTCCTGCCGATGGGCGGGAGCTATCTGATGCGCACCCCGCTCCCCGCCGATCGGCTATCGGTGTCCATCGCACTTCGGCAGGATGATGCGACGCCCTTCGTGGCCACCCTCAGCGGCGCCGGCCGCGCGGCGACCACCCGGGCCGTGCTGGGCTCGCTCGCGCGCTGGCCGTTCGTCACCCTAAGGACCTCCGCGCTGATCCGCTGGCAGGGCATCCGGCTCTGGCTACGCCGGGTGCCCGTCCAGCCGCGACCGGCCGACGCGACGCTGGACGAGCGCGGCCGCTGACGCGTCGCTCGATATGCCGCTGACCGGCCTCTCGGCGATGTGCTGCTGACCGGGCTCTCGGCGATGTACTGCTGACCTACCTTCGGAGCGCTCCTGAAAGACGTCCCGGACGCGTGCCCCCCCGGGTCCGCGTGTGTCGGATAATCAACGCCTGTGGCCATTTCGTGTTGCGCCACAACCTGAATGGGCCGGAAGTCGTGATCATCCGCTGGGGAGACTCCGGAGCCCGTGCCCAACAGGCCACGTCCAGCGCTACCCCGACATCCGTTCCGCTTCTTCCGGTCAGCTGTCGCTCCCGACGCCGACAACGCAGCGGATCGGCCCACGTTCGGATGATCAAGACTTGCGGCCCTTTCGAGTCGTGACACACCCCCGAGGGGTCTGAAACGTTGATCAGCAGGGCGGCCAACTGGCGGTCGCGCACACCACGGCCTGCCGATCCTTCCCAGCTCCGACGGCAGCCAGATCCGGGCCACCGCCCAGCACCGGCCGCCGACAACGCGAGCGCCAGCGCACCCGGCCCAGCCCTGGCGTCCCCGTCCCAGCGGCACGCCCCAGCCGCCTCAGGCGCGTCGCTGGGCCGGGCATCGCGCGGTCAAGTTCCTGTGCGGGCTCGCGTTACACCCTCGCCCACCCCGACCACCGCCCACCGCGGGCTCGCGTTGCACCCTCGCCCACCACCGACCACCGACCACCGACCACCGGATTGTGGATAACTCACGGAGCGGAGCCGGCGATGACCGATCATTCCGCGCATGAACGCGGTGGATGGCTGGATCGCCGAACTGCTCGCCCGACAGGACGGTGTCCTGGCGCGGCGGCAAGCGGTGAGCAACGGCATGACAGTCGGACAGGTTCGGGCAAGGCTCTCGTCCGGGCGCTGGGTCATCGTCCACCCCGGTGTGTATCGCTCGACGGACCATCGGGTCAGCACGGCGTCCCGGGTCCGAGCGGCCGGGTTGTGGGCGGGCGATCACTCGCTGCTCTCCGGTCTGGCGGCCGCATGGTGGTGGGGCCTGACCGACGTCGAACCATCGACCGTCGACCTCGTGACGTCACCGCGTCGACATCTGCGGGCGCGACCGGGAACCCGGATCATCCGACGAGGTGTGGCGTCGACCGACCGGGCCTGGCTGAAGGCGGCACCGATCACCGGACTGGCGCTGTCTGCGCTGACCGGCGCGGTCGCCCTCGGTGCCGACGGTCCAGCCCTACTGGACCGCGCGCTGCAGATTCGTGTCAGCCTGTCGGATCTCCGTCTCGCCCACTACCGGAACCTGGGCATGCACGGATCGGCGTCCGCCGGCAAACTCCTTCGAGCCGCAGCCGACGGATCAGCCGCGGCCAGCGAGCGCAGGTTCATCGCGCTGCTCAAGGAAGCCGGCGTCCGCGGGTGGCGGGTCAATTACGCGTGGAATCCCGCCAACGACAGGACCACGGTGGACAT
>DASQFG010000644.1:0-1561 GCA_035633315.1 Nakamurella sp.
GCTCGACGATGGCCAGCGGCGGCGGATCGGCCAGCAGAATTCGTTGGAATTCGTCCAGCGCGGCCGGGTCGCCCTCGACCTCGATCAGCACTCCGTCGCTGTCGTTGACGACCGTGCCCGCCAGCCCCAGCGCGGTGGCGGCGGCATGCACGAACGGCCGGAAACCCACGCCCTGCACCAGTCCGCGGACCGCGATCCGCAGTCTGCTGCGCTCCGCACCGGCGGCAGTCCCCGGCAGGCGTTCCGCTGTGGACCCCTGCACCACGGTGCTCATGGACCTGGAATTCCGTGCTCGTCCCGCGCCCGGCCCATCAATTCCAGCGCGGACAGCGCCCGCTCGGCACGGTCCTGGTCGACGACCTCAACGGCGAATCCCAGGGGAATGATCACCCGATCGCCGGGCGATACGGGGTCCTGGAGCATGCCGACATTGATCGGCCGGACCTTACCGACCACATCGACGAGCGCGATCTGGTCGGCATACCCGTCGACCATCTCGACCACCCGTCCAGGGATGCCCAGGCACATGGTCCACCGCCTGCCGGCGGGTGCCGGCAGTTCCGACAGCAGCCCGAGCACCGCTTCGATCGTCGGCTCCACCGCCGCGGCCACCGCCGTCGACAGCCCGATCCGATCCTCGAGTTCGGCCGGCTCGCAGCCGACCACCAGGGTGGGTGGCAATGCGCCGCCCAACGAGGTCACCACCGCCAGGACGCCGTGCGGGGCCATGCCGTGAGGATCCCACAGTCCTGCCGGTGTGGCTGAGCTGAGGAGTCGACCTGCAGGGCCGCTCGGTAGAACTCACCGGTGAACGGGTTGAGCGACCGCATGATGTCGCCGATGGCTCGTACCCGTGCACGCCCGCCTGCGGCGCTTCGGTGCGGTTGGCTGTTCCAGCACCCCGGGATTGGTCTCCGACACCATCTTCTCGCAGAAGTCGACGCCGACCAGGTTCTCCTGAAAGATGTTGTGGTCGAACATGTATTCCGCGGCCTCGCCGAGATTGACAATCCATTCACCCAGATGCTCCGGCTTCGCCCCGTAGGTCATGTTCTGCGCGTACAGGAGCAGGTGGCGTGGTTGTCGCCGCAGATCCCGCAGGTCCCGCAGATGCGGCTGGTGATGAAATGCGCGTCCCGCGGGTCCTTGCCCTCATGAAGATGGAATAGCCGCGGAAGCTCGATGAGGCGCTATGACACATGCGAGCGGATCGCCGAGCCGTGCAGTCCGACCGCGTTCGTCGAGAACCTCCCGCCTGGCGGCTCGTCCATGAACGGCATGAACTTGTCCGGGGAACCCGGGCATCGTGCCGGACAGCCGCCCGACGGACAGCCGCATCGTGGCCACCTGCTAGTCGCCGAGTCGTTCGGAAACCTGGTCGACCACCGCCTGCATCACCGCGAGTTCGTGCACGCCGCTCCCCGGTGCCTCCGTGTCGTGTTTTCCGGTTGCGGAGTTCCGGCCACGTGGACGCCGGATTCCGCCTGCCGCGACGCTAACCCCCGAAGGATGTCGTGCACCAGTCAGTGTCGAGAGGGACGTTCGTCCTGCCCAGATTGTT
>DASQFG010000645.1:0-15515 GCA_035633315.1 Nakamurella sp.
TTGCCGCGTTGATCCCGCGGGCGGCGACCAGCACCGCCACACCGCCGTCCGGGGGGTCGATGTCGCCCGCGTCCACCGACGCCGAGTCGTTGGCCAGGTAGGCGATAGCCAGACCGGCATACAGCGCGCCGAAGGCGGCGACACCGGCCACCACAATCCACCGCCGCACCCGCGTACTGCTGCGGGGCTGCGGGCCGAAGTCGGGCATAGCGGTCATTCTGCGTGATCATTCGGCAACCGTGCGCGAGCGCGGCATGGTCAGGTCGCCGGCAGAGGTCCGCCGGGACCGATGTGCAGGACAGATCTGCGATGACAGACCTGCTGGGCGGGACGTGCATGGCGCGACCTGCAGGACAGGCCTCTACGGATGGCCGTTGGCCGGACGGCCGTTGGCCGGACGGATGGATGGCCGGACGGATGGCCGGATGGCCGGATGGCCTGGCAAGATGGAGGCGCAGGTAAGTTACTGGCGAGTAGGAGTCGGTGGTCATGGCCAAGCTGGGGTGGCGGGTGCGGTCGCTGGCGTGGGTGCTCGCGCATGCCCCCGGTTCGTCGGTCTCGCAGATGACCGCGGAGCAGATGGTGCGCGCCCAGCAGCGACTGGCCGCGAACGGGCGCTTCGCCACCGGTGTGGTCGGCAGCCTGGCGAAGGGTGTCGTCACCGACAACCGGACGATCCGCCGCGACGACCACGACCTACCGATCCGCGTCTATCGGCCGGCCGACCTCGCGGCGGGAGGCCCGGTGATCGTGCACTTCCACGGCGGCGGCTGGACGCTCGGCGCGTTGGACCAGTCGGACTGGCTGTGCAGCCAGGTGAGCCTGGGTGTCGGCGCTGTGGTGGTGTCGGTGGACTACCGGCTGGCGCCCACCCATCGCTTCCCGATGGCCGTGGTGGACAGCGTGGACGCGGTTCGCTGGGTCGCCCACCACGCGGACACGCTCGGCGTCGACGCGCGGCGGATCGGCGTGATGGGTGACAGCGCCGGCGGCAACCTGGCCACCGTGGTCTGCCAGATCCTGCGGGACAGCGGCGGTCCGCCCATTGCGCACCAGGCACTGATGTACCCGGCCACCGACCTGCGGACACCGGCCGACTTCGACGCCGCACACCCGGCCAGAACGGACTTTCCGATCCTGCCGTCGGCGTCGATGCTCTCCTTCCGCGACCACTACCTGGGGCCGGACGGCGACGCGAACGACCCGATGGCGTCACCGATCCTGGCCGAGGATCTGTCCGGTCTTCCGCCGGCACTCGTGCAGGTCGCCGAGTACGACCCGCTGCGCGACGACGGCATCCGCTATGCGCGGGCCATGCAGGCCGCCGGCACGACGGTCCGGCTGACCGAGTACGTCGGGATGCCGCACGGCTACTTCAGTTTCCCGAAGGTGATCCGCGGCAGCGTGGTGCAGGCGCTGGCCGAACTGTGCGCCGAGCAGCGGTACGCGCTGCACGCCGACCCGGTGCCGACCGCGTTCCCGCGGGTGCCCGCCGGTCTGCCGGAGAAGACCGCAGACACGGACGCGGGGGAACCGGGCTCCCCCGTCGACCCCATCGCGTCACGGCCGGTCGAGGACCATCCGGTCGGGCAGTACCCGGTGCCGCAGCACAGCGCCGACTAGGCCGGACCGCCCGTCACCGTCGCCCGGGCTCATCTGCCCTGGGCTCGGGTCGCGCACCCCAGGCGGGCCACCCACCCCCACGAGCGGCCCCAACTTTGGCGCGGATCAACATCGCCCGCGCGGCGGAAGCTCGCGGTTGTGGGACGCGCGGGACTCGAGTGAACGATTTCATGCGCGCCGGCGAAGTTGATCCGCGCCAAACAGGGGGGCGCGGCGCCGGTCAGGAGACCGCGAGGATGGATTTGGCCAGCGCCACGTCGGCGTCGATCTGGCTGATCAGCGCCTCGACCGAGTCGAACTTCACGGTGGCCCGCAGCCGCTCCACGAAATCGAACGCCACCCGCCGGCCGTAGAAGTTGCCGCCCTCGTCGATGACGAACGCCTCCACCGTTCGCTCCCGCCCTGAGAACGTGGGGTTCGAGCCGATCGAGATCGCCGCCGGCGACCTCCGGGTGCCCAGCACGAACCAGCCGGCATAGATCCCGTCGGCCGGGATCGCCGAGTGCGTGACGACGTCGAGATTGGCCGTGGGGTAGCCGAGCTGGCTGCCGCCACGACCGTCTCCGTGCACGACGAACCCCTCGACCCGGTGCGGCCGGCCCAGCGCGTCGGCGGCCGCGCGCATGTCACCGGCCGCCACGCAGGACCGCACATAGGTCGAGGACAGCGTGACGGCATCCTCCAGGTCACCGGTGATCACCCCGATGCCGTGGGTGGTGAACCCGAACCGCGGGCCGAGTTCGCGCAACAGGTCGACGGTGCCCTTCGCGCGATGGCCGAACCGGAAGTTCTCCCCGACCACCACGGCCGCGGCGTGCAGCCGGTCGACGATGATGTCGTGCACGAACTCCTCGGCGCCGACGTTGGACAGCGCCGGGGTGAACGGCAGCACCAGGAACGCGTCGACATCGAGTTCGGCGACCAGCTCGGCACGGCGGCGCAGCGAGGTCAGCAACGCGGGATGGCTGCCGGGCCGGACCAACTCTGCCGGGTGCGGATCGAAGGTGGTCAGCACGGTGGGGAACCCCAGCGACCGACCCATCGCCACCGCCTCGCGGATCAGCTCCTGGTGCCCACGGTGCACGCCGTCGAACACCCCGATGGTCAGCACGCAGCGTCCCCAACTACCGGGGATCTCGTCGACTCCGCGCCAGCGCTCCACGCCGCCTCCTTCACACCCTTGGTCTTCATGCCTGCGGTGCGCGACACCGGTCGCAGCCCTCGTGCCGTCCGCGGTCGGCGTCGGCATCCGATCATGCCCGCGATCATCTCAGGCAGTGAGCCAACCGAGCACCGGGCGCGCAACCTCGGCACCGTCGGTCAGCAGCGCGATCAGCCGTCCGGTGCCGTCGAAGGCACCATAGGTACCCGCGATCCCGCCCGGCGGCACGCCGCGGCCGTACCGCAACTCGGTCACCTCGGCGTCGGTGACGACGCGCGCCGGGAAGGCGGCGCGGACCGCTTCGGAGGCCGGCAGGATCCTGGCGGCGATCGCGCGGGCGAACCCCTCGGTCACCGGGGCGCCCCGGTCCGCGCCCTCGGCCGGGAAGACGTTCACCGCGTCGGTGACGACGAACGGCCCCACCCGGGTCCGGCGCAGCCGGGTGAGGTGTCCGCCGACCCCGAGCGCGTCCCCCAGGTCTCGGGCCAGCGAGCGCACATAGGTCCCCGTCGTGCAGTCCACCTGGACGTCGATGTCCAGGACGCCGTCGGCCGTCCGCGGTCCGCCGACGAGCTCGAATCTGCCGACGGTGACGGGCCGCGGGGCCAAATCAACCTGCTCGCCCGACCGCACGATGTCGTACGCGCGCCGGCCGCCGACCTTGATCGCCGACACCGAACTGGGCACCTGCAGGATCGGCCCGGTCAACGCAGCCATCGGGGCCCGCAGGTCGCCCGCCGAGACGGCGGCGACCGCGGCCGGGTCGGCGACCTCGACGATCGCGCCGTCGGCGTCGTCGGAGTCCGTGCGCTGACCGAGCCGGATGGTCGCCGAATAGGCCTTATCGGTCAGGGCCAGGTGCCCGAGCAGCTTGGTGGACCGGTCGACAGCGACCACCAGCAGCCCGGTGGCCATCGGATCGAGTGTGCCGGCGTGACCGATCCGCTTGGTCCGCAGCACCTTTCGCAGCCGGCCGACCACGTCGTGCGAGGTGCAGCCGGATGGCTTGTCGATCAGCAGCAGGCCCCCGCCGGGCGGAAACGGCGGTGGCGGCCGGTCCTCGACAGGTGGCCGATTGGCCGCCCGATCAGGTGCCGGATTCATCGCTGCGGGGTCCTCGGCGCCAGGTCCGTCCCCGGGGACACCGGGTCGGCGCGATCGGACTCCTTGCCGGACTCCTGGCTCGAGTCCCGACCGCGCGCCTCCATCAGCGCACCGGACAAGATCCGGAACTCGCCGGTGCCCAGCAGGTCCCACTTGTGGGCCACGATCGACACCGGGACCTCCTCGCCGCGGGCGGCGGCCCGCAGCACCCACACCCGGGTGCGCAGCAACCAGGTGGTCATCCGGAAGATGCCGAACGCGGTCATCGCGGCGATGGCGACCAGCGCCCAGCGGTAGGCACCCAGGGAATGCGTCTGTGCGCCCGGCTCCAGGTAGTCCAGGATCTGACCGACGGCGAACACCACGAACACCGCGCCGCAGAAGCCGCCCACGTTGACCAGGCCGGTGGCCGTGGAGATCCGGTGACCCGGGTTGTAGTCGCGGGCCAGCATGAAGCCGACGGAGGACGCCGGGCCGCCGACCGAGAACACGCAGACCACGGCGACCACCACGGCGAACGGCGGCACGCCGCCGGGCCAGAGGATCAGCACCAGCCAGCCGAGCAGGCAGAGCAGCGCCACGATCACCGCCAGTGGGCCGCGGATCGCCGGGCGCCGGGCCAGCATCGGCCCGATGATCAGGTTGGCCACCAGGCCGCCGATGACCAGCAGCATCAGCAGGGTGGAGGCCGTCGCGGGGGTGTACCCAAGGCCCTGTGTCAGGTACGGGAACCCCCATAGCACGGCGAACGCGGTCGGCCCGGCCATCGTCGACAGGTGCACCCAGAACGCCAGCCGGCCGGCCGGCAACCGCCAGGCCTTCTTGACCTCGCCGAGCACCCGACGGCCACCGATCGGCCCGTCAGCGCGTTCGGCCTGGCGGTACGGCGCGGCCACCGCGGGACGCAGCAACAGCAGGCCGTACGCCAACGACATTCCGCCGGCGACGGCGAAGGTGGGCCCCCAGCCCAGGCTGCTGAGCATCAGGGTCAGCGGAACGGTGGCCACCACGTTGCCGGCCATCCCGACCAGGCCGGTGAACGTCACCAGCACCGGGTAGCGCCTGGCGGGGAACCAACCGGCGGCCAACCGGAGGACCGAGACGTACGTCATCGCGTCGCCGCAGCCCAGCAGGCCCCGGGCCAGCAGCGCCAGCGGATAGCTCTCCACCTGGGAGAACAGCAGCTGGGCCGAACCCATGATCACGGCGGCGACCAGCAGCATCCGGCGGGGTCCGAAGCGGTCGACCAGGATCCCGGTCGGCACCTGCATGGCGGCGTAGACGCCGAGTTGCAGCATGACGAAGGTGCTCAGCTGGCCTGCCGAGAGACCGAGCCGCTCGGAGGCCAGCGGCCCGGCGACGCCCAGCGAGGTGCGATGGAACACGGCCAGCAGGTAGACGCCTACCCCGACGGACCAGATGAGCCAGGACTTCTCGCGGACCTGCCGGACCACCGTTGACATGCTGATCATGCGGTCGCAGAGGCGAGCAGGGGGTGGTCCGATAATTCGGGCTCGATCTCGACGGGATCGCCGCGCAGCGCCCGGTCGGCGTGCGCCAGGTGCATCCGGGTGAGCCGACCGGCGAGCACGGCGTCGCCGGCGCCGATGGCGTCGGCGATCACCTGGTGGTCGTGGACGGTGCTGTGCATCCTGGCGGCGTCCGCCTGCCCACCGGCGGCCATCAGATTGGCGGCGCCCATCCGCAGTTGCCGGTCCCGGAGCGAGCCGTAGAGCCTGATCAGGATCTGGTTGCCTTCGGCGGCCACGATGTGCGCGTGGAATTCGCGGTCGGCGGCGGCATAGCCGATGACGTCGCCCGCGTCGGCGGCGCGGCGCAGGGCGTCCAGCGGCCCGGTCAGCGATCGCGCAAGGGTCGGTCCCCGACCGGCCAGGACGACCGATCGGGTGCAGTGCTCCTCGACCAGCAGCCTGGTCGCCAGCACATCCCGCCATTCCTGAGCCGTCACCGGGAGCACCAACGCGCCGCGTTTGGGCAGCAGCCGGATCATGCCCTGGGCTTCCAGGCGCAGCAGCGCCTCCCGGACGGGGGTGCGGGACACGCCGGTCTCCGACGCCAGCATTCCCTCGGAGAGCAGTTCGTTGTCCGGGTAGCGGCGGGTCAGGATCCCGGAGCGGACGTGCTCGTAAACGCGGTCAGCGGCAGACCAGGCTTCTGTATCCATGTTGTATCTATGATGCCGGACGCACCCCCGCAGCTCCAAGGATCCCGGCGGCTTTCGTGGGCGGCGTCACGCTGGGGCGTGGACGAGTGGCGCACCAGCAGCCAACTTGAGCCGCCGGTGCGACTGTCGAGCGGGCCGATGCTGAGCGCGAGCGGACTGCCGCCAGCCACCGGGCGAGTGGCACATCAGCGGCTTACTTGGACTGATGACGCGACAATCGAGCGGAGCCCGTCCGCAGCGATGGCCTGACGCGACGATCAGCGCTGGAGCGTCGCGAGGATCGCGGCGATGGCGTCGTCCGGATCCCCGTGGTGGGTCAACCCAGCGGCCCTGACGTGCCCGCCCCCACCCAGTTCGGTGGCCAGCGCCGCGACATCGACAGGCGGGTGCGAGCGCAAGGACACCTGCCAGACATCGGGAGCGGTCTGCTTGAGCACCACCGCGACAGCAGCCTCTTGCACGGTGCGCAGGATGTCGATCACCGAATCGAGTTCTTCGGACCGCAGCCCGGCGGACGTTGCCAGGTCGATGGTTGTGCAGACCACCCCGCGACGGCCGGCCGCCTGCGGGTGCAGCACGGCCCGGCCGAGCACCTGCGACAGCATCGTGAGCCAGTCGAACGGGTGGCTGTCGGTGATCGGCCGCAACAGGTCGGCCGGCCGCACGCCGGTGTCGATCAGCCGGGCGGCCAGTCGGTGCGCGTCGGAATCGGCGTGCCGGAAGTGGCAGGTGTCGGTGGCCAGACCCGCGTACAGGTTCTCCGCGATGGCCAGGTCGATCGGCACCCCCAACCGATCGAGCAGCCGCGCCACCAGCACCACGGTGGCCTCGGCGCTGGGGTCGATCAGGTGGTGGTCACCGAAGCGGGTGTTCGACGGGTGGTGGTCGATGATCAGGCTCTGCCGTGCGGTGCTCAGCAGTCGGTCGAGCGAGCCCAATCGCGCCGCCGATCCGACGTCCAGGCTGACCAGCAGATCCGGGTGCTCGGGTACCTCGTCCGCCGGCACGACAAGATGGCCGCCGGGGAGCAATCGCAGGCTCTCCGGGATCTCACCGGGCTCGGCGAAGGACACGGCAACCGGGACGCCGCGCCGCTCGAGGCCAAGGCCCAGCGCCAGCGCGCTGCCCAACGCGTCCGCGTCCGGGTGCACATGACCGACCAGCACGGCGTCGGTAGCCCGGATCAGCAGCTCCGTCGCCCTGTCCATGTCGGACATCGAGGCTCTCGCTGGCAGGTCGTCGTCACCCACGGTTGCCACCGGCCGACGGACGGGTGAGGACCTCGACCGCCAGCGCACCGCACGGGTGTCGGTCACATCGCCTCCCGGTCACTGACCCGGATGGGCCCGGGAGCCGTGCCCCGATCGTGTCACCGATCGACGGCTGCGTCGAATCCGAGGGGGCCTCACCAGGTGCGACTGCCAGGCGCTCCGGCAGCGGAGGAAATCGGTCAGGCCCGGTCGCCGGCGCCGGCTTGCGCCTCGATCGGCTCGCCGAACCGGTCGACCGGGTCCTCGCCGCCGATGTCGGCGTCATGGCTGTGGGGAGCGCCGGCCCCCCCAGGAGACTCTGAAGACACTGATGTCACAGCGGACACCGCGGTCGCGGCCAGGCTGTCGACGGCCTGAGCGTGGACGTCCTCCGGCTCTTCCTCGGTCTCGTCCGGCCGCCGGTAGGGGTCCGGATCACCGGCGTAGCTGGCACCGGCCGCGCGCTCGGCGACCTCGG
The DNA here is from genome assembly GCA_035633315.1 of Nakamurella sp. Lineage (GTDB taxonomy): Bacteria > Actinomycetota > Actinomycetes > Mycobacteriales > Nakamurellaceae > Nakamurella. The sequence goes on from DASQFG010000645.1 coordinate 7,803, forward strand.
CGTCGGCCGCGCGGGCGGCGGCGAGCAGATCCTCGATGCGGTGGGCGTTCTCGGGCACAGTGTCCAGCTTGAAGGCCAGTGTCGGGGTGAACTTGATGCCGGTCTGCTGGCCCACGGCGGACCGCAGTACCCCGGTGGCGCTGGCCAGCGCCTGGGAGGTTTCCTGGACCTCCTCGTCGGTGCCATACACGGTGTAGAAGACGGTCGCCTCACGCAGGTCGGGTGTGACGGTGGCCGCGGTGACGGTGACCAGCGCCAGCCGCGGGTCCTTGACCTGGTGCTGGAGCTCGGTGGCCACGATCGCCACGATGCGCTTGGCCAATCGGCGGGCGCGTGCGGAATCTGCCATGGTTCGTTCCCCTCTCGCTGTGGTCCGGCTCGCTGTGGTCCGGCGGTCCCTACTCGTCGTGGGCGCCCACGATGCGGCGCCTGGTGGCCAGCAGTTCGATCTCCACCTCCCCGGCTACCTGCCGTTCGCAGCTGTCCAGCACCCGATGGACCTGCGCCAACTCGCCGGACACCGTGGCCACGGCGATCAACGCGCGGCGGTGACGATCGGGATCACCGGCCTCGCTCACCGCGACCTCCAGCCGCCGAAGCCTGGCGAGCACCGGCCGGACGATGGCCCGCTTGTGCTTGAGCGAGTCGACCTCGCCCAGCAGCAGGTCACACTCCAGGATCCCGACGTAAACCTGGCTGTCAGGGTTCATCGCAGATTCGTTCCGCCTTCATCCAACACCCCGGACCGGCGATCCGGGCGCGGGGCTCGTCCGGCACCCCGTCCGCCGACACGGAGCCGACACAGAGCCGGCACGGAGCCCGGTACGGAGCCCAGTACGGAGCCGGCGCGGAAATGCGCCGGCCCGCAGCAAGCGGACCGGCGCATCCGGTCGTCCGACCTGACCGCGAGCTACGAGCGCGGCTTCTCCCGCACCTCGAAGGTCTCGATGGTGTCCTCGACCTCGATGTTGTTCCACGATCCGAGGCCGATACCGCATTCGAAGCCCTCGCGGACCTCGGTGGCATCGTCCTTGAACCGGCGGAGCGAATCGATCTGCAGGTTGTCGTTGATCACCACACCGCCGCGCAGCAACCTGGCCCTGGCGTTCCGGCGGATCTCGCCACTGCGCACGATGCAGCCCGCGATGTTGCCGAACTTGGAGGAACGGAAGATCTCCCGCACCTCCGCGGAGCCGGTCCTGACCTCTTCGAACTCGGGCTTGAGCAGGCCTTTGAGCGCCGCTTCCACCTCGTCGATGGCCTGGTAGATCACCGTGTAGTAGCGGATGTCGACGCCCTCGCGGTCGGCCATCTCCTGCACGCCACGCACCGGCTTGACGTTGAAGCCGATGACGATCGCGTCGGTGATCACCGCCAGGTTGATGTCGTCCTGGGTGATGCCGCCGACACCGCGGTGCACCACCCGCAGATCGACCTCGGCGCCAACATCGAGCTTGAGCAGCGAGTCCTCCAGCGCCTCCACGGTGCCGGAGTTGTCGCCCTTGATGATCAGCGTGAGCTGCTCGATCTTCTTCTCGGCCAGGGCTGCGCCCAGGTCCTCCAAGGAGATCCGCCGGCGGTTGCCGATCTGCGCCTTGCGCGCCCTGGCCTGCCGCCGTTCGGCGATCTGCCGGGCGACCCGGTCCTCCTCGACGACCATGAACGAGTCGCCGGCACCGGGCACCGAGGTGAACCCGAGCACCTGCACCGGACGCGAAGGCGTTGCCTCCGCGACGTTCTCGCCGCTGTCGCCGAGCATGGCGCGGACCCGCCCGTAGGCGTTGCCGGCCACGATCGAGTCGCCGACGTGCAGCGTGCCGCGCTGCACCAGCACGGTCGCCACCGCACCACGGCCGCGGTCAAGGTGGGCCTCGATGGCCACGCCCTCGGCGTTCATGTCCGGGTTCGCCCGCAGGTCCAGCGCCGCATCGGCGGTCAGCAGGATCGACTCCAGCAGGCCGTCGATGTTGATCCTGGCCTTCGCCGAGATCTCCACGAACATGGTGTCGCCGCCGTACTCCTCGGCGACCAGCCCGTATTCGGTGAGCTGCTGGCGGATCTTGTCGGGGTTGGCCCCCTCCTTGTCGATCTTGTTGATCGCCACCACGATCGGCACGTCAGCGGCCTTGGCGTGGTTGATCGCCTCGACCGTCTGCGGCATCACGCCGTCGTCGGCCGCGACCACCAGCACCACGATGTCCGTGGACTTCGAGCCGCGGGCACGCATGGCGGTGAACGCCTCATGGCCCGGGGTGTCGATGAAGGTGATCAGCCGCTCTTCGCCGTTCAGGTGGGTGGCCACCTGATAGGCGCCGATGTGCTGGGTGATGCCGCCAGCTTCCTTGTCCACCACGTGGGTGTTGCGGATGGCGTCCAGCAGCTTGGTCTTGCCGTGGTCGACGTGACCCATGACGGTGACCACCGGCGGCCGGATGACCAGATCGCTCTCGTCGCCCTCGTTCTCGCCGTAGGACAGGTCGAACGAATCCAGCAGCTCGCGGTCCTCGTCGTCCGGGGAGACGATCTGGACCTCGTAGCCCATCTCGGAACCGAGCAGCTCCAGGACGTCGTCGGAGACCGACTGGGTGGCAGTGACCATCTCGCCGAGGTGGAACAACGCCTGCACCATCGACGCCGGGTTGGCATCGATCTTGTCGGCGAAGTCGGACAACGAGGAGCCACGCGCCAGCCGGACAACGGCGCCGTTACCGCGCGGCAGCGCGACGCCACCGATCGACGGCGCCTGCATGTTGTCGAATTCCTGACGGCGCTGCTTCTTGGACTTGCGGCCCTTGCGCGCCGGTCCGCCCTGACGCCCGAAGGCACCTGCGGCACCGCCGCGGCCGCGACCACCGGCGCCGGGGCGCGACCCGCCGCCACCGGCACCTGCACCGGCGCCACCGCCGCCTCCGCCGGGTCCACCGCGGTAGCCACCGCCGCCACCGGCACCTGCACCGCCGGCACCGCCGGGTCCGCCGGGTCCGCCGGCGCCACCGCGGTACCCGCCGGGGGCACCGGGACGGGTGCCGCCGGGAGCGGGCCTACCGCCGGGAGTTCCGGGCCGGGGTGCGCCGGGCACGCCGGGGCGCGCGCCACCAGGACCCGGCCGGGTTCCGGCACCACCGGCACCACCGGGACCACCGGGGCCGGGAGCGCCGCCGGGGCGTCCTGCCGGTGGCCGGGGTGCGCCGGGCACGCCACCAGGGCGCGGCGGTGCGTTACGAGGTTGGTTGACACCGAACGGGTTGTTGCCCATCCGGGGTGGCCGCGGAGCACCGGGCACACCGCCGGTCGGCCGCTGCGGCCGGGGCGGGGGTGCCTGGCCCTCGGGCCTGGCCGCGTGTGCCGGGGCACCCTGGCGCGCCGCGGGTGCGGCGGGCCGGTCCGTCGCGATGGCGGGAGGTGCGCCATTCGCAGCCGGAGCAGCCGGCGCCGCTGAGGCGGCTGCCGGTCGTGCCGCAGGCGCAGGCCGAGCGGGCGCCGGGGCAGCAGAAGCGGCCGGGGCGACAGGCTGAGCGGGACGGGCGGGCGCCGGTGCGGCCGGAGTGAAGCTCGGCGACCCGGACCCGACGCCGGGTTGCGGTGCGCGCGGGGTTTCTGTGGCCGGAACGGCGGGCGGTGGCATGGTCGACGCTGCGGCCGTACCCGCCGTGCCGGCGGCTGCCGGTGTGGCCTCAGCCGGTGCGGCCGGCCGGGCGGCCGGGGCACCGGGAGTTGCCGGCCTGGGTGCGCCGGCTGCCGGTCGGGGTGCGCCGCTCACGCCGGCAGCGGGAGCAGTGCGCGGTGCGGCACCCGGTCGGGCGCCGGCGTCGGTCTTGACGTCGTTCTTCGTCGCCGGGAATGCGTCCCGGAGTTTGCGGACCACGGGAGCCTCGATGGTCGAGGACGGGGATTTGACGAACTCACCCATGTCGGTGAGCTTCGCCATGATCTCTTTGCTGGTCTTGCCGAGCTCTTTTGCAAGCTCGTGTACGCGGGCCTTGCCTGCCACTGCTCTCCTTAGGGATGAGGGCTGGCGGCCGGTAATAACTGCCCGCTCACCCTCTAGTTGTGTCGGATGCTGCTCATTGCTGCTTCACGACGTGCTCACGATGGGTCGACCTGCTTTCTTGTCCTACTGGCGGCTCGAGGATCTCCCGCGGGTTGCGGAATGGTCCCGGACCCGTCGGACCCCCTCTGACGAAGGTGCCCTCGGACCCTGCTGGTGTCGAGTGGTTCGGAGACCCGCAGGGCCCTACCGAAGGCTCGACGCCGCTCCGCGGCGAGCAAACACCCCTCGTCGGGATGCAGCCACGCCCCCCTTCCGGGGAGCCGACGCCGGGGATCGGGAACGACATACCCGTCCACGGCGACAACGCGGAACACTGCGGTGATCCGTTCCCGGGTCCGGCAGCCGATGCACGTCCGCACCGGACCTTCTCCGGTGGAGGCGTTGGTTGCATCGGTGCTGTCTGTGCTGCCAGTCGGAATCCCACGACGCGGATTCCTGACAGCCGGAAGCGATGAACGGGCCGACATGGGAGTCTACCGCCTTGATGATCGGGTGGGTAACGCGTTGCCGTCCCGGGTGGTCAGAGCGGATCGTTCGAGCCCGTCGATCGGCATCATCGATGCCGTTGAGCCGGGGTCCGACCGGGCCCGATCGGTCAGGACGATCGACGTCGTTCAGTTCGGCGCCGACGTCGCCGAGGGCTCTGGCACCCCGGCCGCGTCGCTGCGGATATCGATGCGCCAGCCGGTGAGCCGGGCGGCCAGCCGGGCATTCTGGCCCTCCTTGCCGATGGCCAGCGACAGTTGGAAGTCCGGGACGACCACCCGGGCGGCCCTGGCCATCGGGTCGACCACCGTCACCGACAGCGCCCTGGCGGGCGACAACGCGTTGCCCACGAAGGTGGACGGGTCGTCGTCGTGGTCGATGATGTCGATCTTCTCCCCGCCCAGCTCGCTCATCACGGCCCGCACCCTGGCCCCCATCGGCCCGATGCAGGCGCCCTTGGCGTTGACCCCGGAAACGGTGGGCCGGACCGCGATCTTCGAGCGGTGTCCGGCCTCCCGGGCGACCGCGGTGATCTCCACCGAGCCGTCGGCGATCTCCGGGACCTCGAGCGCGAACAGCTTCCGCACCAGGTTCGGATGGGTCCGGGACAGGGTGATCTGCGGCCCGCGCGGCCCGCGGGACACCGCGACGACGTAGCACCGCAGCCGCTGACCGTGCGTGTAGGTCTCCCCCGGCGCCTGCTCGGCGGCCGGGATGATGCCCTCCACGTCACCGAGGCTCACCACCACCACACCACGTGCGTTGACCCGCGCGTCCGCCGACACCGTGCCGGTGATCAGGTCGTGCTCGCGGCCGGCGAAATCGCCGAAGGTGCGCTCGTTCTCGACGTCCCGCAGCCGTTGCAGGATCACCTGCCTGGCCGTGGTCGCCGCGATCCTGCCGAAATCCTCCGGGGTGTCGTCCCACTCCCGGAGCACCTCATCCGGCGTCGCTCCCAGCTCCTGGGCCAGCACCCTGATGTGCCCGGACTTGCGGTCGATCTCCACCCGGGCGTGCCCGGCGTGCCCCATGGTGTGCCGGTAGGCGGTGAGCAGCGCGGTTTCCAGGGTCTCGATCAGCGAGTTGAACTCGATGCCCTTGTCCCGCTCGACGGCGTGCAGCGCCGCGATGTCGACGTTCATCGGCGCGCCTCCTGATCGGTGAGTTGTGCCTCGGTGGCGCCGACGGCGGATCCGTCACCCGGTCCGTCACCCGGTCCGCCACCCGGTCCGCCATCCGGTTCGTCATCTGGATCGTCATCCGGTCCGTCATCTGGATCGTCGTCGATCTCGTCGTCAGGTCCGTCACCAGGCTCGAGCTCATCGGGTTCGTCGATCACCGTCGGTTCGTCGCCGGCGGTTTCGTCCCGGATGCCCAGCAGCTCGCGCACGGCCACCGACGGCGGGCTGAACTCGACCTCCACCTTGGCCCTGGCGATGGTGTCGAAGGAAACGTCAAGCTGGTCGGTGCCGGCCTTGCCGGTCAGCAGCACCAGGCCGGTGTCGGTCGCATCGAGGACGTGGCCGGTGAGCGTGCGCCCGTCGGTGGTGGTGATCGCCACCAGCCGGGTGCGCGCCCGGCGGAAGTGCCTGGGCAGGGTCAGCGGACGTCCGATGCCGGGGCTGGTGACCTCCAACGCATACGGCGCGCTGCCCATCGGATCGTCCTGGTCGGCGTCGAGTGCCTCGGAGATCGCCCTGCTGACGGCCGCGGCGTCGTCCAGGCTGACGCCGTCGTCAGCGTCGATGACGACGCGCACGATTCGCCGTCGGCCGGCGGCCTGCTCCGTCAGGCTCTCGAGGTCGAAGCCGGCCTGGGCGGTGATCTGTTCGACGACCGCGCGCAGGCGGCGCTGGTCCGACGATCCCATCGCCGCCTCCTGTGTAGTTGTGCTGCTGTTGTGCAGTGTTCCCGGCCCGGGTGTCCGAGCTGTCGTGCGATCCGGAGCAGGGGAATTGCCGATCCGGAGGACCAGCCTATCGGTCGGCCGGGCATGCGCACCGCGTCACGGCGTTGGTGAACCGGGCACCCGCCGCGGGCTGTCATGATGTCAGCGTGGTTCGACCTCTCGATGCGACGATGCAGCGGCGCACCTTTCTCTCAGTTGTCGGTGGCGTCGCGGCCCTGACCATCGCTTCAACGGTCACCGGATGCGGCCTGTTCAGCGGGGACGACGGGGCACCGACCGTCGTGCCCACTCCCGCGGTCAGCGATCCGATCACCGGGTTGATCGCCACCACCCGTCTGCACGTACTCCGACTGGAGGCAGCCATCGCGGCGTACCCGGACCAGGCTCCGCTGCTGACACCGCTGCGGGACGACCGCGCGGCGCAGCTGGCCGGATTGGAGGCGGAGTACGCGCGGGTCAACCCGGCCGTCACCGGCGCGTCCTCGTCGGCGGCACCCTCGGCGCCGGCCAGCGGCCAGGTACCAGTGCCGCCGTCACCAGAGGCGGCCATCTCCAGCATCCGCGGGGATGCGGCGACGGCGCAGGTGCAGTTCACCGATGCGGTGTCGAACGCCTCGCGGTACCGCGCCGCCCTCTACGGATCGATCGCCGCCTCGCTGGCCAGCCACCGGGCGATCCTGGCATGAGTTCCCCCACACCCACCCCGGACCCGGCATCCGCCGGCACTTCGTCCGGTGCCACCGACAGCCAACCGAGCGACGCTGCGTCGCCCAGCGCCGGGTCGCCGCAGTCCGTCGCGCCGTTCAGCTCGTCGGCTGCTGCCGCACCCGCCCCGCTGGCGCCCGACGCGCTCGCCGCCATCCAATCCGCACTCGCCGCGGAACAGGCCGCCGTGTGGGGGTACGGACTCGTGGCGGCGTACTCGCGGGACGACGCCGCGATGATCACCGAGAACCGCTCCGGCCACCTGCTGCGCCGGGACGCAACGGCCGCCCGGCTGGTGGCGAGCGGAGCCGAGGCCGCCCCGCCTGCCCCGGCCTACCAGGTGTCGGTGAACGTGGTCGACGTGCCGTCCGCCCGGCAGCTCGCCCAGGACATCGAGTCGGACGCTGCCGCCGCCTGGCGGGTGGTCCTCGGCTCCACCGACGACCCGGAGCTGCGCGGATTCGCGCTCACCGGACTGTCCGACGCCGCCGTCCGGCTGGCAATGTGGAAGCGGGTCGTGGGCGCCATCCCGTCCACGGTGCCGTTTGCCGGGACGGGCTGA
>DASQFG010000646.1:0-1648 GCA_035633315.1 Nakamurella sp.
TGGGTCGAGGCCGGCCTGATGCGGTTCACCGACGTCATGATCACCATCCCGCTACTGGTCATCGCCGCGGTGCTCGGCCAGAAGTTCGCCGGTGCGCCACCGATCGTGCTGGCGCTGGTGATCGGCTTCGTCACGTGGACCGGTCTGGCCCGACTGATCCGCGGCGAGTTCCTGTCCTTGCGGGAGAAGGAATTCGTGGAGGCGGCCAGGGCGCTGGGCGCCAAGCCGAAGCGGATCATCTTCCGGCACATCCTGCCGAACACCGTCGGTGTCATCACGGTTGCCGCGACGCTGGCCATCGCCAGCGCGATTCTGCTGGAAACCGCCCTGTCCTACCTGGGTTTCGGTGTGCGTGCCCCCGACACCTCGCTGGGCCTGCTGGTTTCCAGCTATCAGAACGCGTTTGCCACCAGGCCATGGCTGTTCTGGTGGCCGGGTCTGTTCATCATCACGATTGCGCTGTGTGTCAACTTCATCGGTGACGGATTGCGCGATGCGTTCGATCCTCGGCAGAACCGGGTGCGTGCCTGATGACCGTTCCTCCCACCACTCCGCCCGACAACGTCGGCGGGGGCAGCATCTACGGCCCCGCCGCCGAGGTGAGCGACCTGTTCGACGTGGTCGAGCAGTCGCGGGGCGTTGAGCTGTTCACGCCGCACCTGTCCAGCATCGGCGATGTCGAGGTGCTCAAGGTCGAGGACCTGACGGTCGGGTTCCCGACCGAGGACGGCCTGGTCCGCGCGGTGCGCGGGGTGTCCTACTCGCTGCATGAGCGCGAGGTGCTCGGCATCGTCGGGGAATCCGGATCCGGCAAGTCGGTGTCGTCGATGGCGGTGATGGGCCTGCTGCCCAAGAGCGCCCGGGTCACCGGCAAGATCTCCTTCCGCGGGCAGAGCGTGCTGGACATGACCAAGTCGGCGCAACGGTCGCTGCGCGGGCGGAAGATCGCAATGATCTTCCAGGACCCGATGACGGCGATGAACCCCGTCTACACGATCGGCAGCCAGCTGGCCGAGGCGGTGCTCTCCCACGAGGTGATGCCGAAGAAGGCGGCGATGGCCCGCGCCGAGGAGATGCTGGCGCTGGTCGGCATCCCGCAGCCGAAGGCCCGGCTCAGCTCGTACCCGCACGAGTTCTCCGGCGGCATGCGGCAACGCGCCATGATCGCGATGGCGGTGATCAACAATCCGGACGTGATCATCGCCGATGAGCCGACCACGGCGCTGGACGTCACGGTGCAAGCGCAGATCCTGGAGAAGCTGATCGAGGTCAAGGACGCGTTCAACGCGGCCATCGTTCTGATCACCCACGACCTGGGTGTGGTGGCCGGCATGGCGCACCGCACGCTGGTGATGTACGCGGGCCGTCCGGTCGAGCTGGGCAACACCGATGACGTCTTCTACCGGCCACGGATGCCTTACACCGCAGGCCTTCTCGGGTCCATCCCGTCGAGCGGCGATACCGGCAGGCTGCGCCCGATCACCGGGGCGCCGCCCTCGCTGATCAACCTGCCGGACGGCTGCCCGTTCTCGCCGCGCTGCCCGCTGGCCACCGACATCTGCCGCACGGAGGAACCGGAGCTGGCCCCGACCGACGCGCCGGATCACCTGGGCGCGTGCCACCACTGGGACGCGTTGGCCGCCGCGCC
>DASQFG010000647.1:0-4948 GCA_035633315.1 Nakamurella sp.
CCGGTGCGTCTTGTACGACGGGATGAGCGCGACGCGCCAGGCCGGCCGCCAGTCCAGGTCGAGGCAGGCCATCACCCTGGTGGGCCTGGCGTCGGAGATCACCTTCGCCAGGATGTCCAACGACCCGCGCACGGCGTTGACCGGGCGGCCGTCGGGAGAGGTGGTGGACATCGGCACGGCGAAGAAGGCGCGGAAGTAGATGCCGGCGAGGTCGAGCAACTGGAGCATGGGCGAAGACGCTACCCGCCGGATCATCCGCCCTGTGGGAGCGCCTCGGGCAAAACGGACAGCCCGCCGGGCTGCGCGTTAGGCTGCCGTCCATGTCCCTCGACCAGTCGCGCCCGTCGCGCACCGTGGCCGACGCCGTCCCCGCATTGGCCGACCGACTGGCCCGGTTGGCCGGCCAGGCCGGCATCACCGGGGCCGACGTGATCCTGATCAGCCCCGGTCCCGATCTGGAGTACTTCCTGGGCCATTCGGTCGGCTCGCACGAGCGGTTGACCTGCCTGGTGGTACCCCCATCCGGCGAACCCGCGCTGCTGGTGCCGACCCTGGAGCGGCCGGGCTGGAGCGGCACGCCGGTGGAATCGATGGATGTCGCTATCAGCACCTGGACCGACGGCGAGGATCCGTACCTGGCGCTCGCCGCGGTGCTGCCGCCGCGGGCCAGGGTGCTCGCCGTCGATTACCATATGCCCGCGGTACACGCATTGAATGCGCAGGCCGCGGTGCCGGGGAGCGAATTGACGCTGGCAGGCGAGGCGATCGCCGAATTGCGGATGCGAAAAAGCGCGGAGGAGATCGCTGCGCTGGCCGCGGCGGGAGCGGCCATCGACCGCGTGCAGCGGCGGATTTCCGAATGGCTGCGTGCTGGTCGCACCGAGAACGATGTGGCGGCGGACATTGCCAGTGCGATTGTGGCCGAGGGCCACCTGCGCCCGGATTTCGTCATTGTCGGTTCCGGACCCAATGGCGCGAGCCCGCACCACGAGGCATCCGATCGGGTGATCGAGGCCGGTGACGTGGTGGTCATCGATATCGGTGGCCCGATGCCCTCCGGCTATTTCTCCGATTGCACCCGCACCTATGTGGTCTCGCCGGCGGACGGCGACCCGATCGCGGCCGACGCCCGTGACGTTTACGACATCGTGCGCCGGGCTCAGGCGGCCGGGGTGGCCGCGGTCCGTCCCGGCGTCACCGCCGAATCGGTGGATGCCGCGGCCCGGGCGGTGATTGACGAAGCGGGATTCGGGAAGTACTTCATCACCAGGACCGGTCACGGCATCGGGATGGAAGTGCACGAGCACCCCTACATGGTTGCCGGCAACAAGCAGGTGCTGGAACCGGGAATGGCGTTTTCGGTGGAGCCGGGAATCTATCTGCCGGGACGCTTCGGGGTTCGGATCGAGGACATTGTGGTGGTCGGGGACGACGGTCCGGTGTTGATGAACACGGCACCGACCGAATTGGCAGTTGTCGGCGCGAGCTGAAAGGACCCCGTCATGTTGGAGGAGATCGACGCGCGCATTGCCACTGTGCTGGCCGCCGATGGCCGCTGCAGCTACACCGATCTGGCCGAGCGGGTTGGGCTGTCCGTTTCCGCGGTTCACCAGCGGGTGCGCCGGCTGGAAAAGCGCGGCGTGATCCAGGGCTATTCCGCGCAGATCGACAGCGAGCAGATCGGGTTACCGCTGACCGCCTTTGTCTCGCTGACCCCGATCGATCCGAGTGCGCCGGACGATTATCCGCAGCGTTTGGCGGCCTTGCCGGAAATCGAGGCGTGTCATTCGGTGGCGGGCGTGGAGTCCTACATCGTCAAGGTGCGGGTCGCCTCCCCGTCCGCGCTGGAAGGGCTGCTGGCGCAGATCCGGGGCACGGCCGGACTGTCGACCCGGACGACCGTGGTGCTGTCCACGCCGTTCGAGCATCGGGCGGTGGCGCCGGCGATGGCGGAGTCATCGGCGAACGTCGACAGCGGCGACGTCGCGGCCGAGGGCTGAGGCGTCTGCCGGTCCACCGGCGGTGCGTGATGTGATCGGTGGGTGACCCTCAACTACCCGCCGGCCGATCGGGACGGCACCGTTGACGTCCTTCATGGCGTCACCGTCGCCGATCCCTATCGCTACCTGGAGGACCCCGATTCCGATCGCACCCGCGCGTTCGTCCGGGCCCAGAACGATCTGTCCAGGCCCTCTCTCGCCGCGCTGCCGGCAGCGACGCCGCTGCTCGCGCTGACCACCGCGCTGTTGACGGCGGCACGGCGTGGGGTGCCCTGGGAGCGCGGTGGGCGGTACTTCGTCATTGCGAACCCGGGGGAGCTGGACCAGGACCGGTTGCTGACCGGAGGTTCGCTGGAGTCGTTGCTGGATGCCCCGACGTTGCTGATCGATCCCAATGAACTGTCCGCCGACGGCACGGTGGCGATGACCGCCGCCGAGGTCAGTCCGGAGGGCGAGTATGTCGCCTACGCGCTGGCCGAGGCCGGGTCCGACTGGCGGACGATCAAGGTGCGCAGGACCGACGACGGCCAGGACTTGGCCGACGAGTTGCGCTGGACGAAATGGGTGGACCCCACCTGGCTGCCCGATGAATCGGGCTTCCTGTACTGGCGCTATCCGGAACCGTCCGGTGCGCGATTCACCGAGGCCATGGGTGCCGGCGAGTTGGTCCTGCACCGCTTGGGCGACGACCCGGCGTCGGACGTCCTGGTCTGGTCACGTCCGGAGGAGCCGGAATGGATGGCCTCGCCGTGGGTCGCCCCCGACGGAGCCTGGCTCGTGCTCATCGCCAGCCCCGGCACCGACTCCCGGACCACCATCCAAGCCCGGCGGCTGGTGCTCGACGCCGCGGGCCGGTGCAGCATCGGTCAGCAGATCGCCGACGTCGTCTCCGAGCTGGCAGATGCGCATCACGTGGTCGGTTCTGCCGGGGACACCCTGTACCTGCGTACCGAGCGGGACGCGCCGCGGGGCAGGCTGGTCGCCGCGGACCTGGCCGGCCCGGATCGGCAGTGGGTCGACGTCATCGCCGAACACCCCACCGATGTGCTCGTCGACGTCAGCCCTGCCGCCGGGGCTTTCGTGGTGCTCTGGTCGTCGGACGCGGCGCATCTCGTCGAGATAGTCGACAGGGACGGCGGTTCCCTGGCCCGGCCCGAGCTGCCGGCACCGATGTCGGTCACTGCGATCAACTCCCGTGATGCCAGCACCGAGATCTTCGTCGGCGTAACGTCTTTCACCCGTCCGGCTCGTTCCTTCCGGATCGACCTTGCTGGAGGTGCAGCCGGGGTCTCGGCGCTGCCGCGGGCGGGCGCAGAGGTGGAGTTGCCGGAGGTGAGTTTCGAGCGGGTGCGGGCGGCGTCGGCAGACGGCACCCTGGTGCCGATGTCGGTGTTGCGCCGGGTCGACCTCCCGGACGGTCCGTGGCCGACGCTGCTGTACGGCTACGGCGGATTCGACATCCCGGTGCTGCCGGCGTTCTCGGCGCTGTTCTCCGCCTGGGTGGCCGCCGGGGGAGTACTGGCGGTGGCGAACCTGCGCGGCGGCGGGGAATTCGGGGCGGACTGGCACCGCGGCGGGATGCTGAACGACAAACAGAACGTCTTCGACGACCTGTTCGGTTGCGCCCGCGAGCTGATCTCCTCGGGCGTCACCACGGCGGCGCAGCTGGCCGTGCACGGCAGGTCCAATGGCGGATTGCTGGTGGGGGCGGCCATCACCCAGCATCCCGAGCTGTTCGCTGCGGCCCTGCCGACGGTCGGTGTGCTGGACATGCTGCGGTTTCACCTGTTCACCATCGGCTGGGCCTGGACCACCGACTACGGCTCACCCGACGACGCCGATGACTTCGCGGTGCTGCACGGGTATTCCCCGCTGCACCGCCTGGTGCCCGGCACGACCTACCCGCCGACCCTGATCTGCACCGGTGACCGCGACGACCGGGTGGTGCCGGCCCATTCGCTGAAGTTCGGCGCCGAACTGCAGCACTGCCAGGGCGGCCCCGGGCCGGTGCTCCTCCGGGTCGACACCCGCGCCGGTCATGGGATGGGCAAGCCCGCGCGGGCACTGGCCGCCGAGTACGCCGACCAACTTGCCTTCGCCGCCGAGCACACCGGCCTCGACCCCGCCCCGCTCCGCGACCTCGTTGCCCATTTGGGGCGCGGATCATCTTCCACAGCGCGGATGAAATCGTTGACTCCCGTCACGCCAGTCCCACAACCGCCACGATGATGCGCGCCGACGATGATGATCCGCGCCGTCAAAGGGGACGGCGCTGCGGCGGGGCGGGCATGAAACCGGGAGCGGCGAGCGTTGTGGAGGGTGCGGCGGGGAACTGTCGGAGGTAACCCTTAGCCTGGGCAACGACTCGGGGTCCAGAACATCAGCAGAACATCAGCGAACATCGAACATCAGCGAACATCAGCGAACATCAGCAGGCAGGAGCATCAGCGCGCATGACGGCGGGAGCAGCTTCGCAGCGAGCGGGAGCTGTCGGCTTCCGCTCCGAACGCGGGCCGATCCTGATCTCGCTGATGCTCGCCACCTCGCTGGTCGCCCTGGATTCCACCATCGTGGCGACCGCGGTGCCATCGATCGTCGCCGACCTCGGCGGGTTCTCCCAGTTCCCCTGGCTGTTCTCGGTGTACCTGCTGGCGCAGGCGGTGTCGGTTCCGGTCTACGGAAAGCTCTCGGACCTGTTCGGGCGAAAGCCGATCATGCTGTTCGGCATCGGGCTGTTCCTGCTCGGCTCGATCCTCTGCGGCTTCGCCTGGAGCATGCCGGCGCTGATCGCCTTCCGCGCGGTGCAGGGGCTGGGCGCCGGAGCCGTCCAGCCGATGAGCATCACCATCGCCGGCGACATCTATACCCTCGCCGAGCGGGCGAAGGCGCAGGGTTACCTGGCCAGTGTCTGGGCGATGTCCGCGGTCGTCGGCCCCACCCTCGGCGGC
>DASQFG010000648.1:0-3047 GCA_035633315.1 Nakamurella sp.
ACGCAACTCGGAACCGCCGGGCGGGCACAGGAACAGGGTGGCCCCGTCCGCGTTCCCGGCCACCAGGGCGTGCTCGGCGATGACGTCCGCGGGCCGGCCGCGTGGTTCGGTGCCCAGCAGGATGGCGCTCGCCGACGCCGCCGCTTCCAGCCATTGCCGGTGCCGGGACATCCGTTCGTACAACCGGGCGTTCTCGATGATGACGCCGGCGGCGGCCGCCAGGGCCACCACCAGTTCGGTGTCCTGTTCGGTGAACGGCCCGCCACCGATCCGCTCGGTGAGGTAGAGATTGCCGAACACCCGATTGCCGATCCGGATGGGCGCGCCGAGGAAGGTGCTCATCGCCGGGTGGTTGGCGGGGAAACCGTAGGACAGCGGGTGATCGGCGAGGTTGTCCACCCGTAGCGGCCGGGGGTCGTCGATCAGTACCCCGAGGATGCCGTGGCCGGTGGGTGGGGCACCGATCCTGAGCCGTTCGTCGGCACTGATCCCGTGGGTGACGAACTCGCGTACCCGCCGGACGGGGACGCTTTCGTCGAGCACGCCGAGCGCGGCGTACCTGGCGCCGGACAGCTCGGCGGCGGCATCCACGATGCGCTGCAGGGTGGTGTCCAGGTCAAGGTCGGAGGCGATCAGCCCGACGGTGGCGAGCAGCGAACGCAAGGGGGCCACCGACGGGTCAACACTCTGACTCGTCACCTCGGTTCGGTCCCGCAGCATGCGCTCATCGCTTCGAATGGTACGGGCGGCGCACCAACCCGGCCGAAAACGCTGCCCGCGCGCCCGTCGCTTTTCCCGGCCCGGTCGGCGCGGAACGCCGGCCGCCCCGTCCGCCGACGGTCTGCCGAATAGTGAATCCTCGCTCAGCTGCTCGCTCGGGCGTGCTGCGGCATCCGCGGGCGGTCCGCCGCCGGCCTCGCCCTCGGGATCGACCGCAGCCAGATCCGTCGATGTCTCTCGGCCAGCACGACCGTCGCCACCAGATAGCCGATCAACGCGCCGACTCCGTTGGCGATGACGTCACGGGCCGTGCCGTCGCGGGCGGGCAGGCCGGCAGCCTGCACGGCTTCGATGACCGCCGACATCGCGACCGCGGCCGGCACGATGAGCCAGCGCGCGCGAGACAGTGCCAGCGCCCCGAACAGGCCGATCGGAACGAACATCAGCACGTTCGCGCCGAACTCGAGCTTGCCGAACGTCACCCATTGCGGCAGGCCCTGGGTGTGCGCGCGGGCCAGGAAGGCGATGAGATCGCGCTGCCCGTCGGCGACCGGCGGGCCGGGGGTGACCGTGATGACAGCGATGGCGGCCAGAAAGGCCACCAACAGCCCGACCGACACCCACCGCAGCCCGCGGAGAGGGGGCGTGGTGGATCGCGAGGCGGGCACCCTTTCATGGTAGAAGGCCCGCGGACCTCGAATGTGCGGAGTGGCGAAGAGTGAGGTCCCCCGCTCGGATGGGTGACCGATGCACCTACCCAACCTGCCGATGACCAGTTGGCCATGCGCGGTGATAGGTGTCACGCAATGGGTAACATCTCGATCACCGTCCGGCCTCAGCACGCCTCTGGCAGGCGGTCCTGCCGACGCCGCGCCTTACGCTCCACGGGTGAGCTTCACCGTCGGTTTCGACCTCGACATGACCTTGATCGATCCCCGTGCCGGGATCATCGAGGTCTTCGACGTGCTCGCCGCCGAGACGGGCATCCCGCTGGACGGCCGGGCGTTCGTGTCCAGGCTCGGTCCGCCATTGCGGCACGAGTTCGAGCGTTACGGGCTGGATGAGGCCACCGTCACTCGGCTGGTCGATCGCTACCGGGCGCTGACGCCGGAACTGACGATTCCCCGGACCATTGCGATGCCGGGCGCCGTCGAGGCGGTGCGCGCGGTGACCGACCGTGGCGGACGCGCGGTGGTGGTGACCACCAAGTTCGGGCCGAACGCCGAGGCGCACCTGGCCCACCTTGGCATCGAGGTCTCGGCCGTGGTCGGGGATCTGTGGAGCACGGCCAAGGCCGTTGCGCTGCAGGAGTGGGGAGCCGAGGTCTTCGTCGGTGATCATCTCGGCGACATCACCGGCGCCAGGGCCGCCGACGCGTTCGCGGTGGGGGTGGCCACCGGTCCGATCAGCGCCGAGGATCTGCTGGCTGCCGGTGCCGACGTGGTACTGCCCGACCTCACCCACTTCCCGGGCTGGCTCGAGTCCTACCTGTTGGCCACCGTGCACTGACGGCCTGGGTTTGCCGGCGCGCCCGCATCGGCCCGTCGAGGCTCAGGACCCGGCGGCGTCCTGGTGAGCGACCAGCCCGAGCAGGTTGCCCTCGCTGTCCCGGACAAAAGCCTGCCACTCGGCTCGCCCGGCCGGCCCGAAGACGCCCTCGGTGTCGGTGAAGATCACGTGCGGTTCGGCGACGACGTCAACGCCGGCGTCACGCAGCTGGCTGACCCGTTCCTGCAGGTCCGCGACCCGGAGGTAGATCATCGCGGCCGGCGCCGCTTGTTCGAGCAGCAGCCGGGTGCCACCGAGGTCCACGAACACCAACGGGCCGAACCGGGCCATCAGCGGAAGCCCCAGGGTCTGTGTGTAGAACTCGGTGGCACGATCCAGATCGTCGGCGTGCTGGGCGACCTGGACGACACCGGACAGCTGCGGAGCGGTCACGGCTGCGAACCGGGGTCGGGCTCCAGGCCCGCCGTGGCGCGGGCGAGCGCACGTGCGGACCGACGGGCATCCACCGCGACGCCGGTCATCCCGACAGCGAAGCCGAGTGGTGCGAGCATGGCGGTGAGGTTGAGCCAGAGCGGCAGGTCGTGGGATCCGGACGCGAACATCACCATGATCACCACGATGGCCAGCACGCCGACCGCGAACAGGGCCATGCCGATCCGCACCGGCAGCGACGCGCGCGGGGCGAACGCCCATGGCGCGGGCGCTTTGTCGCGCGGGCGCGGGGAACCGGCGGTCGTGGTGGACGGAATCGGTTCAGCCGGGATCGACGCGGGATCGGACAGTTCGGGCACGTTCTCAGGATAGTGCCGACCGGCCTC
>DASQFG010000649.1:0-3018 GCA_035633315.1 Nakamurella sp.
GCCTGCTCCGGCAGGTAGTGGGCGACGGTCTGACCCCAGGTGCCGGGCAGCACCTGCAGGAGCCCGGGGAGCACCAGGATCAACCCTGCGAACGCGGTGATCCCACCAGGGGTGCTGCGCAGCAGCCAGCCAAGTGCGGCGCCGAGCAGTCCGATCAGGGTCAGGTAGACGCCGGTTCCGATCACCACCCGCAGCACCCCGGAATCGGTCAGCGAGGTGGCGTGGCCGTAGTAACCCAGGAATGCCTGCGCGGCCAGGAACGCCCCGAACGAGCTGGCCACCATCGCCAGCAGCGTGATTCCGCCGAACACCGCGGCCTTCGCGGCCAACACGGGCACCCGCCTCGGTACCGCGGCCAGGCTGGACCGGATCATCCCGGTGGCGTACTCGCCGGAAACGAAGAGCACGCCCAGGATGCCGATCAGCAACTGCGCGCCGATGCTGCCCTGCAACGGTGCCGACGGCGCGGCGTCCTCGGGTGCCACTCCGGCGAAGTCCTTGCCGGTGTAGTAACCGATCACCATGCCCAGGCCGATCATCACCAGCACGGCGGCGCCGAGGGTGACCCAGCTGGAGCGCAGGGTGCGGAACTTGATCCACTCGGACTCGATCACGCGGCGGAGGGTGACGCCGTTCCCGGCATCGAGGACGGTGTGCGCGGAGGTTCTTGCGATGGTTGTCATGCTGCGATCTCCTTGTGGTCGGCCGCGCGGTGCCGCGGCCCGGTCCGGTGGTCGGCGGTCCGGTGGTCGGCGCGGTGGTCGGTGCTGTGGTGGTCGGTGCTGTGGTGGTCGGCGCTGGGCCGGTCAGCGGTCGAGCGGTATTCGACGGCGTCCTTGGTCAGCTCCATGAACGCCTCCTCCAGGGAGGCGTGCACCGGGGCCAGCTCGTAGATCGGCAGCCCGGCGCGCGCCGCCGTGGAGCCGATCTGCTCGCTGGACAGTCCGGCGACGGTCAGCTCTCCCGGCGCGGGGCTGGTGATCGTCACGCCCGGGCCGACCAGCAGGTCTCGCAGCCGCGTCGCCTCGGGTGTCCGCACCCGCACCGACTGGCTGGAGGCCTCGGCAATGAAGTCGGTGACCGAGCTGTCACGAATCAGCCGGCCGCGGCCGACGATGATGAGATGGTCTGCGGTGAGGGCCATCTCGCTCATCAGGTGCGAGGAGACGAACACCGTCCTGCCCTCGGCGGCCAGGCTCTTCAGCAGGTTCCGGATCCACAACACGCCTTCCGGGTCCAATCCGTTGACGGGCTCGTCGAGCAAAATGGTCGCCGGATCAGCCAACAGCGCGCTGGCGATTCCCAGCCGCTGGCCCATGCCGAGTGAGAAGGCGCCGGCCCGCTTTCCGGCGACGTCCGTGAGTCCGACCTGGTCGATCACCTCCCGCACGCGGCGGCGGCCGATCCCGGTGGTGGCGGCGATCGCCAGCAGGTGGTTCTCCGCGGAGCGACCGGTGTGCACGGCGCGGGCCTCCAGCAAGGCCCCCACCTCGCGGAGCGGTGCCCGGTGCTCGGCATACGGGCGAGCGTTCACGGTGATCCGGCCGGAGGTCGGCGCGTCCCGGCCGATGATCATGCGCATCGTGGTGGATTTCCCGGCGCCGTTCGGTCCCAGAAAACCGGTGACGATTCCCGGTCGCACGGTGAAACTCAGGTCGCTCACGGCTGTCTTGTCGCCGTACTTCTTGGTGAGATTGCCGGCTTGGATCATCTGCACTCCTTCGCATGTGGTCAATGGATGACGGTGGACGTCAGCGGATCCGTGGACCGGTGTCTGAGCCTCCACAACCCCGATGGGGCAGCCCTTTTCACGGCGGTGTTCCCGATGGGCTCGACAGCCATCCGGCACCTGCCCCCCACCGTCATCCGTCCCCGTCCTACCTAGGGTGGGCCGCGCGTCCTGAATTCACGCTGAACGCCTGGCAGGTATTCAGCGGGCGTTCAACTGACGCCGCGGGCGCCCCTACCGTGGGTGGTCCGCTCGACCGGAAGGGAGGGCGCGGTGGTTCACCGCTTGAACCTCGGATCGACCGTCGACCTGGCGCCCGAGCCCAGCCGATGATCACCGTGGTACTTCTCGACGACCAGTTGCCGGTCCGCGCCGGGGTGCGGGCACTGCTCGCCCGGACCGGCCAGGGCGCAGCGGCTGCAACCGCTGACCCAGCGGGAACATGAGGTGCTGGCCGAGGTCGGCACCGGAGCGACCACGAGGAGATCGCGGCACGGCTGTTCTTGAGTGGTGCCACCGCCCGCACCCAGTCAGCCGGGTGATGAGCACGCTCGGCGCGCGGGATCGGGCGCAGCTGGTGGTGATCGCCTATGAGACCGGGCTGGTGTCACCCGGCGCCGAACGGTCCGCGGATTGAGCCGCCGTCGTGCCGCTGCCGGTGGGCGGTCGCCGGCAGGTGCGTGTCCCGGGGCCCCTGGCCGATCCGTTCGACAGCACGTGGTGTGACATTGTCGCTGGTGGGCGGGTCGCGTTGTCGGAGCGGCGGTCCGCCGCATAGGCTGGCGCGGTCGTCGGGATGACGATGTGTCAAACAGGTGGGAGTCTCTGAGCCGATGAGCGAACCGGACGACGCAGCGTGGCGCGCCGCGGCCGGTGCACCCCCTTCGGACGATGGTTTCCGTGACCGGGATCCCGGCCTGCCGTTCGAGTACTCAGATGGTGCGCCCGCCCCTGCAGATTTTCCTGGTCCCGAACCGGGTGACGGCGAGACTCTCCCACCCGACCACAACGCACCCGACCACGACGCACCCGACCACAACGCACCCGACCACAACGCACCCGATCACAACGCACCCGATCACAACGCGCCCGATCACAACGCACCTGATCACAACGCGCCCGACCACCACGCGCCCGACCACCACGCGCCTGCTTACACCGCGCCCGTCACCGACCCGTCGGTCGCGGCGTCGTCGTCACCGGCTCTGCGCGCGCTGCGCGGCCGTGATCCGGTACCGGCGCCGTTGACCTCGCACGGACCGGCCACGGTGCTGGCCATGTGCAACCAG
>DASQFG010000650.1:0-2262 GCA_035633315.1 Nakamurella sp.
GACATGTTCCAGTGCGCGGGCGACCGCGTCCAGGTGCTCTACGTGCGCACGGGCGCGAAGGGCGCCGAGCTCGTCGACCCGGCCGAGGTGCGCCGCCGCTACGGCGTGCCGCCGGAGCTGGTGCCCGACTTCATCGCGCTGCGCGGCGACCCCTCGGACGGCATACCGGGGGCGAAGGGCATCGGCGAGAAGACCGCCGCCGAGCTGCTGCAGCGCCACGGCTCGCTCGAGACCGCCCTGGAGCGCGCCGTCCGCGAGACGAAGCCGAGCGTGCGCGCGGCGCTCTGCACCCAGGCCGACGAGCTGCGGCGCTTCAAGGAGATAGCGACGCTGCGCGACGTGGACGTGCAGCTGCCGCCCGACCGCCCGACCGACTACGCCTCCGCCGCCGCCGCGGCCCGCGAGCGCGGCATGGAGCGGCTTGCGAAGCGGCTCGACGCGCTGGCCTGAAATCGGGTAGGGGCCGGGCTTATCCCGGCCCCTCCCACACCACCGGACATGCGGGTCCGCATCCGGCGGTTCGCTCAGCGTCCCGGAAACGGTGATAGGGCGCGCTGAATCCGTGCAGGCCGAGGCCGGTCCAGTGGGCGTTGGGAAGGGCGCGTTGGAGCGGAGGGGAGCCCGCGATTCGCCAGGGTCCCTTGCTCGAACCGGCCCATTCACGGGCCTGCTCGGGCGGGATGCCGAGCGCAACGAGGTTGCGTCGCCTGGCGTTGGGGACCTTCCACTCTTTCCAGCGCACTTGCCGCAGCCTGCGGCGCAACCACTCGTCGAGGTCCCGAAACGGCCGGGGGGTGTCGGCCAACGCAAAGTAGGCCGTCCACCCGACCGTGAAGCGGTTGATCGCGGTGATCCGCCGCCCCATCGGGACGCCCCAGGTGCGGGCGGTGAGTTGGCGCAAGCGGTCCTTGGCCCGTTGACGGGCTTTCGGATCGACACGCACCTTGACCTCGCCGCCGCGGACCATGAAGCCGAACCCCAGAAGGGTCCGTTTCGTGGCCCGGTCAACCCGCGATTTCTCGCGGTTGACGCGCAGCTTGAGTTGCTGCTCGACGAACTCGGTGATGCTCGCCATGACGCGCTGGCCCGCCCGCTCACTGGCGACGTAGACCATCACGTCGTCGGCATAGCGAACGAACCGGTGCCCGCGCCGCTCCAGCTCGCGGTCGAGGTCATCGAGCATGACGTTGCCCAACAGCGGCGACAGCGGCGACCCCTGCGGGGTCCCTTCGTCGCTTGCCGTGAAGGCCCCGTCGGCCATGACACCGGCCGCAAGGAAACGGCGGACCAACTTGAGCACCTGCTTGTCGGGAACCCGCCGCGCGACCCTGGCCATCAACGCGTCGTGCTGAACACGGTCAAAGAACGCGTCCAGATCGACGTCCACCACCCACGCCACGTCACCTTCGATGAACTGGCGTGCCCGCTCGACGGCGTGATGCGCCGAGCGGCCCGGGCGAAACCCGAAACTGTGGTCGCTGAAGGCAGGCTCGAAGACGGGCTCGAGCACTCCCAATACGGCCTGCTGGATTAACCGATCCAACACCGTCGGCACCCCCAGCATCCGCTGCCCGCCGCCCGGCTTGGGGATCATCACCCGGCGGACAGGCTGCGGTCGGTAGGTGCCCGCGTCAAGCTGCGAGCCGACCTCCGGCCAATGGCGATGCAGCCACGGCCGAAGCTCACTGGTGCTCATCCCGTCGATGCCAGCGGCACCGGCGTTGCGCTCGACGCGCCTGAGCGCCCGCGCCAGGTTCTCCCGCGAGAGCAACTGCTCCCACAGATCACCCAGACGGGCGGGGTGAGCGGCGGTGTCGCCCGGCGCCGGGCCGTCGCTGCGCTCTGGCCGGTGATCGTCGGGGTTCACCCTCAGACCCTCCCGGCCAGACCCCCGAAGGGGTTGGCTGCGGTCAACGCAACGGCCACGAGCACGAACGTCCTGACGCTCGACTTCGCGTTCGGCCCTTCCCAACCACCAACATGATCCCGGTCGGTACTACGGCCTCTGCTGACTTCTGCGCGGCGAGCGGCAGCCTCTCGGCCGCCGCCGTCCCTTGCCACCCGACGAACACCATCACGGTGGACGGGCATCCCAGGACACCCGCGCAGACCTCCCCGGATAAGAACGACAGCCTTCCCCGCACGCCTGCCGCATTTACGCGACGGCCTCTTGATGACCATGAGCTTCGCCACGTCGTGCTGGCTCGCCCAGACCGCCTCGCCTCCGATGCGATTCGTGTCCCTCAGGCCACGGGTTATGCC
>DASQFG010000651.1:0-2134 GCA_035633315.1 Nakamurella sp.
CCACCGCGTTCATGCGCGGAATGATCGGTCATCGCCGGCTCCGCTCCGGGAGTTATCAACAATCCGGTGGTCGGTGGTCGGTGGTCGGTGGTCGGTGGTCCGGTGGTCCGGTGGTCCGGTGGTCCGGTGGTCGGTGTGGGCGAGGGTGCAACGCGCCGGCACAGGAACTTGACCGCGCGATGCCCGGCTCAGCGGCGCGCCTGAGGCGGCTGCGGCGTGCCGCTGGGACCGGGGACGCCAGGGCTGGGCCGGGCGCGCTGGGCCGGCGTTGTCGGCGGCCGGTGCTGGGCGGTGGCCCGGATTTGGCTGCCGTCGGAGCTGGGAAGGATCGGCAGGCCGTGGTGGGTGCGCGACCGCCAGTTGGCCGCCCTGCTGATCAACGTTTCAGGCCCCTTGGGGGTGTGTCACGACTCGAAAGGGCCGCAAGTCTTGATCATCCGAACGTGGGCCGATCCACTGCGTTGTCGGCGCCGGGATCGACAGCTGACCGGAAGAAGCGGAACGGATGTCGGGGTAGCGCTGTACGTGGCCTGTTGGGCACGGGCCCGGGAGTCTGCCAGCGGATGATCACGACTTCCGGCCCATTCAGGTTGTGGCGCAACACGAAATGGCCACAGGCGTTGATCATCCGACACACGCGGACCCGGGGGGCATGCGTCCGGGACGTCTGTCAGGAGCGCTCCGAAGGTAGGTCAGCAGTACATCGCCGAGAGCCCGGTCAGCAGTACATCGCCGAGAGCCCGGTCAGCAGTGCACGCCGGAGGGCGCTGAGCGTGCGCTGGCCGATCAACCGTGACGCCGTCTGGCGGCGGGATGCTGCCGACCACCCTGGTGATCCGGCACGGCTGGGCACATGTATACATCGCCGAGAGCCCGGTCAGCGGTACATCGCCGAGAGGCCGGTCAGCGGCATATCGAGCGACGCGTCAGCGGCCGCGCTCGTCCAGCGTCGCGTCGGCCGGTCGCGGCTGGACGGGCACCCGGCGCAGCCAGAGCCGGATGCCCTGCCAGCGGATCAGCGCCGAGGTCCGCAGGGTGACGAGCGGCCAGCGCGCCAGCGAGCCCAGCACGGCCCGGGTCGTCGCCGCGCGGCCGGCGCCACTGAGGGTGGCCACGAACGGCGTCGCATCGTCCTGCCGCAGCGCGATGGACACAGACAGCCGATCGGCGGGGAGCGGCGTGCGCATCAGATAAGTCCCGCCCATCGGCAGGAACGGCGACACGTAGAACTCCTTGCCGACCTGGTCGCGCCCGGACTCGTCCGGACGCAGCAGGTAGACATGGCGTCCGCCGTAGGTGTTGTGCACCTCCGCGATGACGGCGACGAGGTCATCGCCGGACAGGCAGTAGAAGACCGATAGCGGGTTGAAGACGTGACCGGCCACCCGCGGGCAGGTCAACAGCAGGATTCGATCGGCCGACAGATCGTTCGTGACGAGCAAAGCCCGTGCGTTCCCGGCCAGCGTGCCGCGGGGATCGCCCAGGTGATCGCCGACCCGAAATCGCGCGAACGGTCGCAGCCAGCGCGGGAGCACCGGCAGGGCATCGACGTCCACCAGCCAGAAATAGGACGTGTAGCTGAACCGGCGGGTCACCGCGCCGGGAGCGTTGGAGTTCCGCTGGTGCATGACGGTGGCGTGGTAGATCCGAGCGGCCGATCCTGGGGTCGCACGCGCCGGCTCCGGCCGGGACTGCGCCGGATCCGCCGACTCGTCCGGCCCGATCTCCCGCTCGGCTACAGCCTCCGGGCCGTCCTGGCGCGGGTGCAGGGTCGTCACGAGGTCACCAGCCGGCTCCGAACGACTCGGCGGCGCGGACCCCGGAGACGCAGCCGTCCTCGTGGAATCCCCACCCCTGCCAGGCACCGGCAAAGGCCGTGCGGCCCGTGTTCAGCGATGGCACCGCCACCTGCGCGGCCACCGACGCGCGGGTGTACGTCGGGTGCGCGTAGGTCATCTCCGCGAGCACCTTCCTCGGATCGATCGCGCCGTCCCCGTTCAGTGTCACGACGTAGTCCGCCGGATCGGAGATCCGTTGCAGGCGTTTGAGGTCATAGCTGATCTTGACCCGCTCGTCGTCCGAGGAGCAGTCGTCCATCCGGTAATTCCAGGACGCACGTGCCCGCGGCGCCCGC
>DASQFG010000652.1:0-2676 GCA_035633315.1 Nakamurella sp.
AACCGCCCGCTCAAGTCGCTGTCCGATCTGCTCAAGGGCAAGCAGGGCCGGTTCCGGCAGAACCTGCTCGGCAAGCGCGTGGACTACTCGGGCCGTTCGGTCATCGTGGTCGGCCCGCAGCTCAAGCTGCACCAGTGCGGCCTGCCCAAGCTGATGGCGCTCGAGCTGTTCAAGCCGTTCGTGATGAAGCGCCTGGTCGATCTCAACCACGCGCAGAACATCAAGTCCGCCAAGCGGATGGTCGAGCGGCAGCGCTCGCAGGTGTGGGACGTCCTGGAAGAGGTCATCTCCGCGCACCCGGTGCTGCTCAACCGCGCGCCGACGCTGCACCGTCTTGGCATCCAGGCCTTCGAGCCGCAGCTGGTGGAAGGCAAGGCCATCCAGCTGCACCCGCTGGTCTGCGCCGCGTTCAACGCCGACTTCGACGGTGACCAGATGGCCGTGCACGTGCCGCTGTCCGCCGAGGCGCAGGCCGAGGCGCGGGTGCTGATGCTCTCCAGCAACAACATCCTGTCGCCTGGTTCCGGCCGGCCGCTGGCCATGCCGTCCCTGGACCTCGTCACCGGCCTGTACTACCTGTGCGGGCTGGATCCCGACGGCAAGGGCGCCGGGTCGGTGTTCTCCTCGGCCGCCGAGGCGATCATGGCGCTGGATGCCGGCCTCATCTCGGTCCGCTCGCCCATCCGGGTCCGGTTGGCCGGTTCCGTCGTGCCGGGACCGGAGGAAGTGCTGCCGGAGGACCACGAGCCGGGCACCCCCTGGATCGCGCAGACGACCCTCGGCCGGGTGCTGTTCAACGAGCTGCTGCCCACCGGGTACCCGTTCGTGAACTCCGAGCTGCCCAAGAAGCGGCAGGCGCTGATCGTCAACGATCTGGCCGAGCACTACCCGATGTCGCTGGTCGCCACCACGCTGGACAAGTTGAAGGAGGCCGGCTTCCACTGGGCCACCCGCTCGGGGATGACGGTCGCCATCGGCGACGTCATCATCCCGCCGGAGAAGGACGAGATCCTGGCGCGGCACGAGATCGAGGCCGATCGGGTCGAGAAGGCGTACCAGCGCGGCAACCTGTCGCACGAGGAGCGCAACGACGACCTGGTGAAGATCTGGGAGGCCGCGACCCGGGAGATCGAGGAGGCGCTGCCGCGGGCGTACCCGAAGGGCAACCCGGTCTCCACGCTGGTGAACGCCGGTGCTGCCGGTAACTGGATCCAGATCAGGTCGCTGGCCGGCATGAAGGGTGTGGTGGCCAACTCCAAGGGCCAGCAGATCCCGCGGCCCATCCGCTCCTCGTTCCGCGAGGGCCTGTCGGTGCTGGAGTACTTCATCAACACTCACTCCGCCCGTAAGGGTCTGGCCGACACCGCGCTGCGTACGGCGGAGTCGGGGTACCTGACCCGTCGTCTGGTGGACGTGTCGCAGGATGTCATCGTCCGCGAGTCGGACTGTGGCACCGAGCGCGGCGTCGACCTTCCGATGGCCGACCGCTATGCGGACGGCAGCCTGCACGTCAGCGAGTTCATCGAGACCTCGGTGCAGGGTCGGGTTCTGGCGGTCGACCTGGTGACCCCCGATGGCACCGTGATCGTTCCGCGTGGCACCGACATGCGGGAGACGCACGTTCGCGACGCGATCGCGGCCGGGCTGACCCACGCCAAGGTGCGGTCGGTGCTGACCTGCGAGGCGGCCATCGGGACCTGCGCCACCTGCTACGGGCGCAGCCTGGCCACCGGCAACCTCGTCGACGTGGGCGAGGCGGTGGGCATTGTGGCCGCTCAGTCCATCGGTGAGCCCGGCACCCAGCTGACCATGCGGACCTTCCACACCGGTGCTGCTTCCGGGTCGAGTGACATCACCCAGGGCCTGCCCCGTGTGCAGGAGTTGTTCGAGGCCCGTATCCCCAAGGGCAAGGCGCCGATCGCCGACGCCGTCGGCCGGATCCGGATCGAGGACGCTGACAAGTTCATCCGCATCGTCATCGTCCCCGACGACGGCTCCGAGGAGCTGGTGTACGACAAGCTGCCTCGCACGCAGCGGCTCGCCACCATCACCGTCGATGGCTCCGAGCGCCTGCTGGTCGACGGCGACACCGTTCAGGTCGGCCAGCAGTTGCTGGAAGGCAACCCGGATCCGCACGAGGTGCTGCGCGTGATGGGCCCCCGTCAGGTGCAGCTGCACCTGGTCCGCGAGGTGCAGAACGTGTACCGCTCGCAGGGTGTGTCCATCCACGACAAGCACATCGAGGTGATCATCCGGCAGATGCTCCGCCGGGTGACGATCATCGATTCGGGCTCGACGGAGTTCCTGCCGGGCGCGGTCATCGAGCGCAAGGAGTTCGAGGCGTCCAACCGCCGGGTGCTCGCCGAGGGTGGGGAGCCGGCCGCCGGCCGTCCCGCGCTGATGGGCATCACCAAGGCGTCGCTGGCCACCGAGTCGTGGCTCTCGGCCGCCTCCTTCCAGGAGACGACCCGGGTGCTCACCGACGCGGCGATCAACGCCAAGAGCGATCGGCTTGTCGGGCTCAAGGAGAACGTGATCATCGGCAAGCTGATCCCGGCCGGCACCGGGATCGCGCGGTACCGGGACATCACGGTGCAGCCCACCGAAGAAGCGCGGGCCGCGGCGTACGCCCTGCCGACGTTCGACGACACCTACTACGGCGCGGACACCTTCGGG
>DASQFG010000653.1:0-4952 GCA_035633315.1 Nakamurella sp.
GGCGGGACCATCGGCGTGGCGATCCTGGGGACGGTGCTGAACACCGCGTACCAGTCGGGTCTGGGCGAGCTGGATCGGCCGCCGTTCAGCACCGGGGTGATGCAGGGCGTCGGGGCCGCGGTGCAGCTCGGCCGGCCGGAACTCGTCGGGTCGGTGCAGGACGCCTTCGTGCACGGGATGGCCGTGACGCTCCGGGTGAGCGCGGCGATCTGTGCGGCGGGTGCGGTGCTGGCGATGAACCGGATGCCGCTGCGTCGCCCTGCGGAGCCGAAGGAGCGTGGACAATCGGTCCATGCCTGACAAGACCGCGGTCCTTGGACTTCGCGAACGCAAGAAGGCCAGGACCCGCGGGTCCATCAGGGAACACGCGATGAGGCTGTTCCTCCAGCAGGGGTTCGCGCAAACCTCCGTCGAGCAGATCGCCGAGGCGGCGGAAGTCTCCCCCAGCACCTTCTTCCGGTACTTCCCGACCAAAGAGGACGTGGTCCTGGACGACGACCTCGACCCGGTTCTCCTCGAAGCGCTGGCCTCGCAGCCGACCGAGCTGCCGCCGCTGGTGGCATTGCGGCGCGCCGTCGAGGGCACCTACCGGGAACTGACCGCCGAGGAACTGGAGCGCGAGGACGAACGGCAGCAACTGCTCTTCGCGGTGCCCGAACTCCGCGCAGCGATCATGCGACAGCTGTACTCGTCGATCGACATGATCGCGGGCGCCATCGCCGAGCGGCTCGGCCGGTCGCCGGACGAGTTCGAGATCAAGGTTTTCGCCGGAGCGGTCACGGGCGCGGTGATGGGCGGGGCCAGCGGCCCGAACGGCGGGATCGGCAACGCGGTGAAGGCCATCGAGTTGCTCGAACAAGGGCTTCCACTGTCCCGGCCCAGTCCTCCAGCCCAGACCAAGCCTGTAGCCCAGACCTAGCTAGGGCACACCGTCATCGAGGCGTCGTGCAGAGCCGCGTTCGAGGACAGGTCGATTCCGGGACGGGGCCCGGTTCCACCGCGGAAGACCGGTACCGGCGGTCGGTCATCGTGTCGCGGAGTACCGGACAGTTCTCGCCGCAGTGCGGCCTCAACGACCTCGCCGAGGGTCTGGCCCGTTTCCCGCGCTCGGGACTTGGCCGCACGCAGCAGTTCATCGGAGATCGAGACGGTGGTGCGCATGATGCCCACCATGACTGCATCATGTGCAGCACGACTACGTCGTGCCACGGATCGCGCACCCCGATCAGGCGCCCGGTCGCTCCGGTGCGATCATGATCGGCATGGACGCTGACGAGATCCGGCGGATCTACCTGCAGTTCATGGTCGAACGCGGACACGTCGTCATCCCCCGGGCGCCGCTCATCCCGCACAACGACCCGACCACGCTGTTCACCGGCAGCGGCATGCAGCCGCTGCTGCCCTACCTGCTGGGTCAGGAACATCCCGACGGGCACCGGCTGACCGACAGCCAGACGTGCCTGCGGGTACAGGACATCGACGAGGTCGGCGACAACCGGCACACCACCTTCTTCGAGATGCTCGGCAACTGGAGCCTCGGGGACTATTTCAAGACCGAGCAACTCGCCCAGTTCTGGGAATTCCTGACCGAGCGGGTCGGTCTCGACCCGAATCGGGTCTATGTCAGCTGTTTCAGCGGCGACCCGGCGAACGGAATACCGAAAGACACCGAGAGCGCGGCGATCTGGACGGAATTGTTCGCGGCCGCCGGAATCAGCGCCGACCAGGTGGATCTGGGCACCGAGGAACACGGCGCCGAGGTCGGCTCGCAGGGCGCGCGGATCGCCTTCTACGGCAAGAAGAACTGGTGGTGCCGTGGCGGCAAGGCCGAGAACATGCCGGTCGGTGAACCGGGCGGACCGGATTCCGAGGTGTTCTACCTCTACCCCGCGAACGAGCACGACCCTGCCTACGGCCGCCACTGCCATCAGAACTGCGATTGCGGACGGTTCATCGAGCTCGGCAATTCGGTCTTCATGGAATACAAGAAGACCGAGACCGGCTTCGAGCCGCTGCCGCGTCGCAACGTCGACTACGGCGGCGGGCTGGCCCGGATCGCGGCCGCGGCCATCAACAGTCCCGACGTGTACCGGATCAACCTGCTGTGGCCGATCGTCGACAAGCTGCAGGAATTGTCCGGCAAGTCCTACGACACCGAAACGGTCGCGATGCGCGTCATTTCCGATCACCTTCGCGGGGCCACGTTCCTGGCCGTCGACGGCGTGCGGCCGAGCAACAAGGAGCAGGGGTACGTGATGCGCCGGTTGGTGCGGCGGGCCGTCCGCTACGCGTTCGACCTCGGCCTGGAGCAGAACTTCTTCCCGCAGATCATCCCGACCGTGGCGCAGATGTATTCCGCCGACTATCCGGAGGTGGTCCAGCGCGGCGAGGAGGTGATCGCGACGCTGGTCAAGGAGGAGCAGGCCTTCCGGCGGACCCTGCGCAAGGGCATCAAGCAACTCCAGACGTACGCGGAGACCGGGGTGAGCGGCACCGAGCTGTTCACGCTGTACGACACCTACGGGTTTCCGGTCGAGCTGAGCACCGAGGAAGCCAGGAAGGCCGGGATACCGGTGAGCCAGGATTGGCGGGTCGAGTTCGACGCGAAGATGGCCGAGCAGCGCGCGCGGTCGCAGGGTGCCAGCAAGATGCGGATTCAGCCGCTCGCCCAGGCGGCCGGCGGTGGCGCGCGGTCATGACTCACTACCCCGACCCGAACTCCCTGGACGACGACCGGATCCTGGCATTGGAGCTGGTCAGGGCGACCGAGGCCGCCGCGGTGGCCGCGGCCCGGTTCCTCGGCCGCGGTGACGAGGACGAGGTCGACGCCGCCGCGGTCGACGCCATGCGCCCGGTGCTGGGCACCATCCCGATGCGGGGGGTGGTGGTGATCGGCGAGGGGGAGAAGGACGACGCGCCGATGCTGTACAGCGGCGAGCACGTCGGCGGCGGGACCGGGCCGCGGGTCGACGTGGCGGTCGACCCCGTCGACGGCGCCGGACTGACCGCCAAGAGCCTGCCCAATGCGATGTCCGTCATCGCGCTGGCCGACCGAGGTGCGATGTTCGATCCCGGCCACTGCGTGTACATGGACAAGCTGGTCGTCGGCGCCGATCTGGCCTCGGCGGTGGACTTCAAGGCGCCTTTCGAGGACACCATGGACACGATTGCCCGTATCCGCGGCAAGAGCGTCGCCGACGTCACGGTCGCGCTGCTCGACCGGCCACGGCACTTGGACCTGGCGCGCAGGATCCGGGCGGCGGGCGCGCGCATCAAGTTCCTCATCGACGGCGACGTGGCCGGCGCGTTGATGGCGCTCCAAGCGGAGTCCGAGGTCGACGTGCTGGTCGGGATCGGCGGCACACCGGAGGGCATCGTCGCGGCCTGCGCGACGGCCTGCATGGGCGGCGCGATGTTCGGCCAACTGGCGCCGCGGGACGAGGACGAGCGGCGGCAGATCCTGGACGCCGGTCACGACCCCGATGCCGTGCTGACCACCTCCGACCTGGTCAGCGGGGAGAACGCCTACTTCGTGGCCACCGGCGTCACCGGTGGCGATGTGCTCGGCGGCGTGCGGTACTCGGCCGACCTGGCCGTCAGCCAGTCGATCACCATGCGGTCGCGGACCGGCGTGGTGCGGCTGATCGAGACCAGGCACCGGTTGAGCACCTCGACGATCGTGCTGCCGCGGAGCTGACCGCACCGTGACCGGCACCGACACCACCGACCCGGCCGCGGCCGCCGCGTCGGAGCCGCCGCCCGCCAGGCCCAGCAGATTCCGGGTCTGGCTGCTCGAAGGACTCATCGACCGACGGGGTGACCACCCCGGACCCGAACAGAACCCGCCACCGCAACACGTCCCGCACTCCTGGTGGAAGGTGATGTGCCTGACCGGCGTGGACTACTTCTCCACGCTGGGCTACCAACCCGGCATCGCGGCGCTGGCGGCCGGGCTACTGTCGCCGCTGGCCACCATCGTGCTGGTCATCCTCACCCTGTTCGGGGCGCTGCCGGTGTACCGCAGGGTGGCCCGCGAGAGCTTCCGCGGTGAGGGATCCATCGCGATGCTCGAACGGCTGCTGCCCCGCTGGGCCGGCAAGCTGTTCGTGCTGGCGCTGCTCGGATTCGCCGCGACCGACTTCCTGATCACCATGACGCTGTCGGCCGCCGACGCCACCGAGCACCTGGTCAGCAACCCGCTGGTGCCCACCAGCTGGCACAACTACAACCTGCTGATCACCCTCGCGTTGTTGGCGCTGCTGGCCGGGGTCTTCCTGCGCGGGTTCGCCGAGGCCATCGGGATCGCCGTGCTGCTGGTGGTCGTCTACCTCGGGCTCAATCTCGTCGTCGTGGCGGTCGGCATGGCGCACGTCATCACCTCCCCCGTGCTGGTCGCCGATTGGCGGTCGGCGCTGACCACCAGCTATTCCAGCCCGTGGGTGATGGTCGGAATCGCCTTGCTGGTGTTCCCGAAGCTGGCGCTGGGTCTGTCCGGGTTCGAGACCGGCGTCGCCGTGATGCCACAGGTAGCAGGCGCAGACGGCGACTCGGAAGCTCACCCAGAAGGAAGGATCCGAGGTACCCGGCGGCTGCTGACCACGGCAGCGATCATCATGAGCATCTTCCTGATCACCTCGTCGATCATCACCACGGTCCTCATCCCGCAGGAGGAGTTCCAGCAGGGAGGTGAGGCGAACGGCCGGGCGCTGGCCTACCTGGCGCACGAGTACCTGGGCAACGGTTTCGGCACCGTGTACGACATCTCCACGATCACCATCCTGTGGTTCGCCGGCGCCTCGGCGATGGCCGGGCTGCTGAACCTGGTCCCCCGCTACCTGCCGCGGTACGGCATGGCACCGGAATGGGCCAAGGCGGTACGCCCACTGGTCCTGGTGTTCGCCTTCGTGGCCTTCGCCGTGACGTGGTTCTTCGACGCGGACGTGGACGCGCAG
>DASQFG010000654.1:0-3258 GCA_035633315.1 Nakamurella sp.
GTGCTGCGCGGCCCGTGCCCGATTCAGGCGCCTGCCGCCACGCTGGTGCCCGCGATGAGTTGCCGGGAGGATCCAAATCATCGAAGGCGTCGCAGACGGCGAATCCAACCAGCGGATCGCCAGGCAACTGGGCCTGTCCCCCTCACGGTGAAAAGCCACCTCGCCCGGATCGCCCGTAAGATCGGCACCGGCGAACGAGCGGCCATGGTCGCGACCGCGATGCGCGCGGGGATCATCCAGTGATCGAGTGGTCAGCGGATCAATTGCCAGCAGCCTGACAACACGCGAAGGACCGACCGGTCGTACTCGACAAAGGTGCATGATGCCCCGACAACGCCTCTCTCTGCGGCCCAATCTGCTCGGCGCGACCGCGTTCGTCGCCGCCTTCGGGGTGGCGACGACCATCCTGGCGGCGTGCTCGACGCCGCCCGGACCGACCTCGCCCGCCCCGGCCGTGGCGTCAGGGGCAGCCCCGACGTCCACGCCCGACGTGACGTCCGCACTCCCTCCCAGTGCCTGTCACGACGACCAGCCGGGTCGCTACGTTGCGGAGATCTTCAGCCCGGCCACCGTCAGCACCGTTGAGTACACGGCCGGGCTCAAGGCCGACGTCTACGAACCGGCCGACGACCCGGCGACGTGCCGCGTCGCTGTGGTGTGGGTGCACGGCGGTGGCTTCACCCAGTTCGACCGCACCGGGCCGGCCGAACATGCGTGGGGCGCCGCGCTGGCGGCTCGCGGCTATGTGGCCGTCCAGATCGACTACCGGTTGGGCGAGGGCGGCGGGTTCATCCTGGAGACGGCGAACGATCCCAGCCGGACCGCCGTCGTCGACAACGCCATCGACGATGCTCAGACCGCCCTCGGACTGGGTGCGGAAGTCGGATGCCGACCTCGCCATTGACCCGCATAGAGTCGCCATCGGTGGCACCTCGGCCGGTGCGATGACCGCAGCGGGAGCTGCGCTCACCGCGAGGGGCGATGCGCGGCCCTGCACGCTGGTGTCGATTTCGGGCGCCATCAAGGACGAGTGGGTCGACGCCGACCCGGTATCCGGGTTGTTCGTTCACGGTGACGAGGACGACGTCGTGCCTTACGAATCATCGGTGTCCGCCGTCGACGAGATCAACCACGCCGGGGGTGTCGCGACGCTGGTCACCATCAACGGCGCGGGTCACGAGCTCACCGGCGTCCCGCAACCCGAGGTTGTCACGGCCACGGTCGGCTGGCTCCGCGAACGCGCCGCAGCGCGGTGTGGGTGAGTTCAGCGGCATTGAACGAACCAACGGATTTCGGCCGAGTGGTGAAAACCCGTGGTCGCTTTCCTTTCATTGGTGTCATCCAATCGTAGGACAGCAACGCGGGGAATGGACTTTTCCGCACTATTCCAGCGGCAGCGGCCAACCGGGGTGAAGGTGTGGGTCGACCGGTTCGACACCGGTACACCTCAGCGACCTATGCCCGGCTGCCCTCCCGTCCTCAACGACGCCGAGGGGGGTATCTCTGGCCACCGGAACCACCACACCCCCCGGACGAGACCCTGCTCGCCCTGCTCCACCGGGAACTTGGGCGTCTCTGATCGACGCGTAACCCCGGCCGGGCAACCACGTACCACACCGGCCGGCAGCTACGCCTCTGAGATCGAGCAGGGGAACGGCTGCCCAACCAACCCAGGTTCTCCGGTTGATCAGTTGCAACCGGAGAACTACGGTCACCAGGTGGAACCATGCCGGATCCCCCGGTCCCGCCGGGCTCGTAGATCTACTGCTGCCCGATCAAGCCTCCGAGCATGGCGATGAGATGTCGCCTTCGCCGGGATCGGTCACTCCCGCGGTCACCGGCGGTCAGGGGCTGCGAGTTGTGCAGAAGACTTAGGGCGCGCCGGGCATTTGGCTAGGTTTGTCTGTTTCGTTTCGCTAGACTTGTGGTATGTCGTCGTCATCCGAGCCGGTCCCTGATCCGTTGGCGGAGCGGTTGTCGCTGATCAGGCCGCATCTGGACCAGCGGGCGTGGCGGCTGTTGCTGGGCGCAGAGGCCAAGGTGCTGGGTCGTGGCGGGATCAAGGCTGTCGCAGCGGCGACCCGGGCCCACCCGGATACGGTGGCCCAGGGAGTGCGGGAATTGGACTACCCGGAGCCGATCCCGGGTCGGATCCGCCGTCCCGGTGCGGGCCGCAAGAGTGCAGCGGCCACCGACACGGGCATGCTCGGCGCGTTGGACGCCTTGGTCGATCCGGTGACCCGTGGGGACCCGGAATCGGCGTTGCGGTGGACGACGAAATCGACGCCGAAGCTGGCCGCGGAATTGACTGCCCAGGGCCACAAGGTGTCGGCGTCAACGGTCGCGAAGCTGCTGAAAGAGTCCGGCTACAGCCTGCAGGCGAACGCGAAAGCTGTTGAAGGGAAACAACACCCCGACCGGGACGCGCAGTTCGAGTACCTGAACTCGCAGGCCATGCTGTTCACCGCCGCCGGTGACCCGGTGGTTTCGGTCGACACGAAAAAGAAGGAGCTCGTCGGGAACTTCGCCGCCAACGGCCGCGAGTACGAACCCGCCGGAAAGCCCCGGAGGGTGCTGGTCCATGACTTCGCCGACAAGGACCTGGGCAAGGTCGCCCCGTACGGGGTGTACGACATCGCCGCGAACACCGGGTGGGTCAACGTCGGCACCGACGCCGACACCGGGCAGTTCGCTGTGGAATCCATCCGCCGCTGGTGGAACACCATGGGCAGCAACGCCTATCCCGGAGCCAGCAGGTTGTTGATCACCGCCGACGCTGGCGGGTCGAACGGGTCACGACTCCGACTGTGGAAGACCGAACTCGCCGAGTTCGCCGCACAGACCGGCTTGACGATCACCGTCTGCCACCTGCCGCCCGGCACCAGCAAGTGGAACAAGATCGAACACAGGCTGTTCTCCGCGATCAGCCGGAACTGGCGCGGACGACCACTGGAATCCCACGAGGTCATCATCGAAACCCTCAAGGCCGTCACCACTACCACCGGACTGACCGTGCACGCCGAACTCGACAAGAACATCTACGAACGGGGCATCAGAATCCCCGACAAGGACATGAAAACCCTTGAAGACACGGGGATCCTGACCCGGCACGAGTTCCACGGCGACTGGAACTACTCCATCAACCCCCGCGACACGCCGAAGGAACCCACCTAAATTGCCCGCGAGCCCTGAGCATCCCGGCCAGGAGCGAGGTCACCTTCGCGGCGGCGTTCGCGCCCGCCCCACCGGGCACCGTCA
>DASQFG010000655.1:0-7864 GCA_035633315.1 Nakamurella sp.
GCTGTTCGACACCCCGATCTTCGTGCCGCCGCAATCGGCGATCCTGGGTACCGGCGCCATCGTCAAGAGGCCGATGGTGATCACCGACGCCGATGGCAACGACGTGATCGCGATCCGGTCGATGGCCTACCTGGCGATGTCGTACGACCACCGCAACATCGACGGCGCCGACGCCTCCCGGTTCCTGGCCGCGGTGAAGAAGCGGATCGAGGGCGCAGAGTTCGAGGGCGAGGTCGGTCTGTAGGACCCCGGCCGGACGCCCACCAACAGCTCGGGGGAATATCACGTATGCGCATCGTGGCAGCGGGGGTGAGCGGGTTCATCGGAACCCGGCTCACCACCGCCCTGACCAACGCCGGTCACCAGGTCACCCGGTTGACCCGGTCCGGGCCGACGGGGCCCGGCGAGACTCACTGGGACCCGGACACCGGGCAGCTGGATAGTGCCGTGCTGGACGGCGCCGACGCGGTGATCAACCTGTGCGGTGTCGGGGTCGGTGACAAACGGTGGTCCCACGACTACAAACGACTGCTGTGGTCCTCCCGGATGAACCCGACCCGGCTGCTGGCCGGCGAATGCGCACGGCTGGAGATTCCCGTGCTGATCAACGCCTCGGCCGTCGGGTACTACGGCGCGCACGGTCCGGAGATCGTCACCGAGGCCACCCCGCCCGGCGACACCTTTCTGGCCAGGCTGTGCGTCGACTGGGAGGCGGCCACTGCCGCTGCCAGGCAGGCCGGGGTCCGGGTGGTCAACCTGCGCACCGGGCTGGTGCTCGGCAAAGAGAGCGGCCTGCTGCCCAAACTGACATTGCTGACCCGCCTGATGCTCTCCGGCAAATTGGGATCCGGCGAGCAGTTCTGGCCATGGGTGTCGCTCACCGACGAAATCCGCGCCGTCCTCCACCTGTTGACCGCCCCGGTGAACGGGGCGGTCAACATCACCGGCCCGTATCCGGTGACCAACGCCGAATTCACCCAGGAATTGGGCAAGGCGCTGCGCCGGCCGGCGCCGTGGATCGTGCCCGGCTTCGCACTGCACCTGGTCCTCGGCGAGTTCGCCGGCGAGGTGCTGAGCGGGCAGAAGGCGCTTCCCGTGGTGCTGCACGAGTCCGGGTTCGTGTTCGAACACCGCACGCTGTCGGAGGCGCTGGCCGCGGAGATGGCCTGACGGTTTCGACCGCTAGCGGAAAGTGATACCAGAGTGGTATCACTGTGGCGTACTGTCGATGCCATGGCGATGACCCTGCGGTTGGATGATTCCACGGCCGACGCTCTCCGCGAGCGTGCGAGCGCCGACGGGCGATCCGTGCACCAGACGGTGCTGTTGGCGATCGACGACTACCTGGCCCGGCGTCAGCGCGACGTGCGCATTGAACAACTGGCGACGACGGCGGCGTCTGACTTCCCCGAGACGCTGCGCCGGCTCGGGGAGTGACCCGCTACCTATCGGCGGAGGACGCCCTCACCATCGCGCGGATCGCCATCGGCTCGACCCCCCACCTGCGCGACGCGGGTTTGCTCGATTCAGCGTGCCACCGCCCGTCCGCGACGGTTTTCGGGCAGGACGCTTATCCGACGCTGATCCACAAGGCGGCCGCCTTGTTGCATTCGATGACCGCAAATCATCCGTTCATCGACGGCAACAAGCGAACGGCGTGGCTCGCGACCGTGGTGTTTCTCCGCGACAACGGTGCCGAGGTCGTCGCTCCCGACGACTACGACGGCGAGGCCGCTCGGCTGGTGCTGGCTATCGCGGACGGGTCCCTTCGCGAGGTCGATGACATTGCACGGCTGCTGGCCAGGATGGTCGTCACCGATGATGAAAACCCGTGAGACGTCCTGCGCCGTGAAGAAGCCCTCAGTGCTCGTACGGGTCGTCCGGCTGCGGCACCGGCGTCATCGACGTCACCGTCACCGTCGGCACGTACCCGTTGTCCATGGTGGCGGTGTTGGGCACCACGGTGACCACGGCGTCGACCCAGGTGTTGGCGGGGAACGGCGCGTCACCGGCGATGTGCAGCTGCATCGGGTTCGCGTCGGCCGCGCAGCAACTGATCACGATCCGGGCGACGGTGTAACCGTCGGTGTACCCGTCGCCGGCGGGCGCAATGAACCCGGTCACCGTCACCGGGACGCCCTCGACAGAGTTGTCCGCGTCGTACAGCGCCCGCAGGATCAGGTCCTTCATCCCGATGGACGGGTCGGCGCCCGCCGGAAGTGCCGGGAAATGCATGGTCCGGCGCGACCCCGACGAGGCCGCGGCCGACCCGCTGCCGTCGTTGAACTTGTATCCCCCGCCGCCGCCGGCGCCGTCCTTGCTGGTCGAGCTCTCCCGGGCGACCACGTCCACCCCGGCCAGCGCCTGTGAGCTGGCGTTCCGGGCGACGGCGTCCGCGCCCAGCGCCGGAGGTGCCACCAGCAGCAGCACCAGCACCGGGATCAGAATCAACCAGGGCGCTTTGGACGTGTCATGGTCATGATCATGAGGGGGGCCGTGCACCCCGGGATCCTCGTGGTCGCTGTCGTCCGGCTGGTCCGGCACAGCGGTCGCGACGACGCTCGGCGTGGTCGCGGTTGGTCCGTCCCCAGCGCCTGCCTGGACGACGGGAGCACCCTGCGCCGCCTTGCGCGTCGCGCGAGCACGCTCCTTCGTGGCGTCGGCACGAATCGCCATGACGAGCGACAGCACGCCGACAACCACCAGGATCCCGCCGCCGATGAGCAGCAGCGGGCCGAATCCCGGTCTGACGTAGGAGGTGAACCGGTGGGACAGCGTGATCGAGATCAGCAGCCCGCCCAGCAGCGCGACCACGATCGACTGGGTTTCCTTGTTCACGGCCGTGTCACCATCCCCGTCACCAGCCCCAGAACAACAGGCCGACGACTGTCCCGACGACCACCGCGACACCGAAGGTCAGCGGCGCGAACCGCACCGCGAACTTGCGGCCGAACACCCCGGCCTGCATGGCCGCGAGCTTCACATCGACCGCGGGCCCGACGGTCAGGAACACCAGTTTGCCGACCACCGGGATGGTGGAGAACGACGCGGCGACGAACGCGTCCGCCTCCGAGCACAGCGCGAGGATGAACGCCAGACCTGCCATCAGGGCAATGGACAGGAACAACGACGAACCGATGCCCTCCATGATGTGCGCGGGCACGATCGTCTTGAACGTCGCGGCAGCGGCAGCACCGATCACCAGGAACCCTGCGGCCTGGGTGAAGTCGCCGAGAATGGTGGAGAGGAACACCCGCCACCCGGACTGTCCGTCGGCCGCGACCGGCACCCGTGGCTTCATCCACTCCGGCCGGCCGATCCGTTCCCAGATCCAGCCGACGATGACCGCGGTCAGCAGCCCGGCGACGAGCCTGGCCCAGACCATCATCGGTTCGCTGGTGAACGCCACCGCGGTCGCGATCAGCACGATCGGGTTGATGGCCGGCGCCGACAGCATGAACGCCAACGATGCCGACGGCCGGACACCCCGCTGGATCAGCCTGTTGGAGATAGGCACCGAGCCGCACTCGCAACCGGGTAGCGCCGCGCCGCACACGGTGGCCACCGGAACCGCGAGCGCGGGGCTGCTGGGCATGATCCTGGCGAACACCCGGGCCGGCACGAACGCCGCGATCGCCCCGGACACCACAACCCCCAGCACCAGGAACGGCGTCGCCTGCACGCAGATGGCTACGAACACCGTCGACCAGCTCTGCATGACCGGCTGGTTGAGCCAGCTGGCCAGCGGGCCGCGCAGCAGGATGGCCAGCAGCAGCACCGCCCCGAAGATCTCCAGGGAGCCGGGCCGGTAGCCGCGCCTGGCGGCCGGCGCCTCGCCGCCGAGCGAATCGTCAGGAGCTGGCGGATCGACGTCGACCGGCGTTCCCGTGGTGTCGCGTGACGTCATCCGGCCGCCCCGTGCGCGACCGCGGGTGTGGCCTGTTCGACGGCTCCCCCAGTACCGGGCCCGGGATCGACCTGGTTCGGGACCGCTCCGCCGAACCGCCGCTGCCGGGAGGCGTAGATCTCGATCGCCCGCCATAACTCGCGCCGGTCGAAGTCGGGGAACAGGGTGTCCAGGAAGACCAACTCGGCATACGCGGACTGCCAGAGCAGAAAATTGCTGGTCCGCTGCTCGCCGGACGAGCGCAGGAACAGGTCGACGTCGGGCATGTCGGGTTCGTCCAGATACCGCGCCAGCATCCGCTCGTCCACCTTCGTGGGGTCGATCCGGCCGGCCGCGGCTTGTACGGCGATGGCCTTCGCGGCGTCGGCAATCTCGGCTCGGCCGCCGTAGTTGACACACATGGTCAACGTCAGGACGCTGTTGCGGGCGGTCAGTTGCTCTGCGACCTCCAGTTCGCGGATCACGCTGCGCCACAGCCTTGGCCGCCGGCCCGCCCAACGGACCCGCACCCCGAGGGCGTGCATGTCATCCCGACGCCTGCGGATGACGTCCCGGTTGAACCCC
Source organism: Nakamurella sp. (assembly GCA_035633315.1). GTDB lineage: Bacteria > Actinomycetota > Actinomycetes > Mycobacteriales > Nakamurellaceae > Nakamurella. The sequence goes on from DASQFG010000655.1 coordinate 4,472, forward strand.
ATCAGGAACCGCACCTCGTCCGGCGACCGCTTCCAGTTCTCGGTGGAGAACGCGTACGCCGAGAGGTACTTCACGCCGATCTCGATGGCGCCCTCGACGACGTCGAACAGGGCGGCCTCACCGCGCTTGTGACCCTCGGTCCGCGGCAGTCCGCGCGCCTTGGCCCACCGCCCGTTGCCGTCCATCACCAGTGCGACGTGCCGCGGTATGGCGCCGGCCGGCAGCGCCGGCGGCACGGCGCCGCTGGGGTGAGGTGCCGGTCGAATGGGAAACGTCATGACGCCGCCCGGCCGGAGGACGTCCGGTCGGGTGCGTCGACCGGCGCGTAGGTGTCGATCACCACCGGTACTGCTGGCACGGCCAGATCCGCCGCGGCGATCACCTCGGCAGCGTCAGGGATGTCGGACTCCCGGTTCGCGCGGTCGATCGGGGCGAACTCGCCGAGCCGGTCCACCATCGGCAACGACCGCAGCCCGCGCTCCAGATGCCATTGCAGCAGGGCCGCGACCAACCCGGAGGCCTCCCGGCAGGCGGCGGGCTCCGCGGACTCGGCGACCGGCCAGGCCCCGTCGGCAAGGGCGGCCATCAACTCGATGGCGGCCGGGGCGGGCCGGGCCGCGCCGACCGCTCCCGCGCCGCGACAGTCGGTGCACAGCAGGCCGCCGGACGGGATATGGAAAGCCGTGTGCGGTCCCGGCTCGCCGCAGCGGGCACAGTCGTTGAGCGCGGGCGCCCAGCCGGCCAGCGCCATGGCACGCAGCAGGAACGCATCCAGGATGAGCGAGGGCTCCCGCCTGGTCTCGGACAGCGCCCGCAACGCGGACACCACCAGCAGGTACAGCCGCAACGACGGTTCGTGTTCCTCCGCGGTCAGCCGTTCTGCGGTTTCCGCGATGGCGGTGGCGCAGGTGTAGCGCGGGTAGTCGGCGGCCAGCACCGGCCCGAAGGGATCGAGCGTCTCGGCCTGGGTGACGATGTCGAGATTTCGGCCCGCGTACAGCTGCAGGTCGACATGGCTGAAGGGTTCCAGCCGGCCGCCGAACTTGCTCTTGGTCCGCCGCACGCCCTTGGCCACAGCCCGTACCCGCCCCTTGCGCCGGGTGAGCAGGGTGACGATGCGGTCGGCCTCGCCGAGTTTCGTCACCCGCAGCACCACAGCGGCGTCGCGGTACACAGTCACCTGGCCCATGGTGCCACCAGGGCGGCTGACATCCGGGCTCCGGCGCACGATCAGCCCGACCGAAAATCGGCCGCCCAGCCCGCGGCGCGACACGTCCGCAGCGCAACCGACCACCCACCCCCGGGTGCCGGCGTGGGCGGCCCGCCTCGCCCATCCTTGATCGGCTGACGGCCGGCCCGAGTCCGTGCACTAGCCTGATTTCAGCACGGCCGCATCGGCGGTCGATGCGACTGTGCCCGTTCGAGTCTCACCCACGTCAACGTCGCCGAAAGGTGGTCGCATGAGCCCGACTCCGACCGTCCGCGCGGCCCGGCCGGAGGACGCCGACGCGTTCGCGGCGTGCCACCTGGCCTGCTGGCGCGAGGCGTACGAGGAGTTGTGGGGTGCCGAACGGTTCGACGAGTTCGACGTCCAACAGATGGCGGTCCGCCGGCGCAAGGAGATCGAAGCGGGCATCGCCCAGCATTTCCTCGGTGAACTCGACGGTGAGGTGATCGGCATCGCCATCGCCGGTCCGACCAGGGACGCCGACGCGCCCACCGAGCAGGAACTCTACGGAATCTATGTCCGGGCCGCCCACCAGGGCAAAGGGCTGGCCGATGACCTGCTGGACGCCACCCTGGGAGATCGCCCCGCCTCGCTGTGGGTCTACCGCGACAACCCCAGGGCGTCCGCGTTCTACGTCCACCACGACTTCATCCCGGACGGCGACGAGCGCACCGACTCGGTTGGCATCCTCGAGATCCGCATGGTGCGCCGCTGAGCAGCTGCCCCTGCGAATAGGGTCTTGTTCCGTTGTCCCTGCGGAGCAGCACCAAAATGCCGTTGTTCCGTTGCCCCTGCGGAGCAGCGATGGTCGGACGACACCCCGTCGGCTGGCATGCTGGAACCCGTGAGTCGAGAGACGGTCCGGACGCCGGTTCGCCGGTTCCACAACGGGGTGTGACCTCGCGAGGGGTCTGCAACGGGGGTCTGCAACGGGGGTCTGCAACGGGGCTGACCCACCGGAGGGCGAGGGTTCGTCGTTGCGACGGCCGCGGCTCCATGGTGTCGTCACGTCTGCTGCCAAACGGGTGGAATACGTCCGATCGGCGCACCACGAGAAGGTGTATCAAAGCCCGCAGCGGTGGCCTCCTCACGAGGCTACGATCAGTCTGCGCTCGGCTGCTGCGTCCATAGGAGTGAACATGAGGAATCGTTCGACCGTCACCGCCGCGCTAGCTCTGGCCGCCGCCACCATCCTGACCATCGCTGCCTGCGGATCTTCTGTCACCGGTTCGGCACAAGCGAATCAGTCAGCGGTTGCGTCAGCGGAATCGGAGACGTCACAGACGTCGGAGCGCACCAGCGAGGATCTCAGCTTCCCGAGCGAATTGCCGACCGACCTGTCGGCGTTGCAGTCGGCATTGCCCAGCGACCTGAGCATTCCTTCTGACCTGAGCATCCCCAGCGACCTCAGCATCCCGTCCAATCTTGGGCTCGACTCGCCCTGCCTGACGGTCGCACTCGCCTACGCCAGCGTCAACCTCGCCCTCTTGCCCGCCCTCGGCGGTTCCGGCACCTTCGACGCCACACAACTGCAGTCCGCGATCACCGCACTTGCCGCCGACGTTCCATCTGAACTCGCCCCCGACGTCCAGGCGCTTGCCGAGGTTGCCCAGGAGGCGAACGGCAAGTCGCTCATCGAGTTGTCGACGCTGCTCGACTCCGAGAAGTACACGACGGCCACGAAGCACATCGAAGACTGGGTGGACGCCAGCTGCGGCGGCTGATTCAGCCCCTGGTTCGGCGCGGATCAACTTCGCCGGCGCGTCCGAAGGTTTGAGTTGTGGTGACGGTGTGACAGAAGTCGCCTAGTTCGTCCGCGCTCGCGACGATGATCCGCGCCGGAGGCCGGCGGACTGCACGGGTCAACGGGTCACGACGGCACGGACGCAGAGCCAGCCACGCGACGGACCCGGGCGCCCAGGGCAGCCGAGGCTGGGCGTGCGAGCACGCGCCAATCAGGCCGACTTCTCCCGCGGCGGGCGCTTGGCCACCCGGGGAACGATCGTCGGGTAGACGTTCGAGCGCACGGTCTCAGCAGTGACGACAACGCGCTCCACGTCATCGCGGCCCGGCACCTCGTACATGGCGGGCAGCAGCACCTCTTCCATGATCGCGCGCAGCCCGCGCGCACCGGTGCCCCGCAGGATCGCCTCATCGGCAATTGC
>DASQFG010000656.1:0-1504 GCA_035633315.1 Nakamurella sp.
GCCGGACGGTCGACATGACGGAGGCGTTTGACGACAGACGGCTCGACGAGCTGGTCGACCTCATCGTCCAACTGGGGTCCGGCAATCTGGATGCCCGGCTGGCGCCCTCGGAGGCCAGGGACTCGGTGGATGCGGTGATCACCGGCATCAACCTGCTCGCCGAAGAACTCGACCTGATGTACAAGACGCTCGAGCACCGGGTCGCCGAGCGGACAGCCGATCTCGATCAGGTCAGGCGGGACATGGAGCGGCTGGCGCTCAACGACGCGCTGACCGGCCTGGCGAATCGGACCCTGTTGGCTGACCGGATCGGCCAGGCGATCGTTCGGTCCGAACGGGGCGAGCGGTCGCCCTGCGTGCTGTTGCTGGATCTCGACGAGTTCAAGACCATCAATGACGGGCTCGGCCACAGCGCGGGAGACGGCGTGCTGGTGGAGGTGGCAAGGCGGCTGACCACCGTGGTGCGCAACACCGATACCGTGGCGCGGCTGGGCGGCGATGAATTCGCCATTCTGATGCCGGGCACCACCGAGGAAGATGCCCTCCGGATCGCCCATCGGGCGCTGGCCGAACTGCAGAAGCCGTTCTCTGTGGGAGACAGGGCGGTCTGGGCCGGGGCGAGCATCGGAGTGTGTTTCGGCCAGCGCGGGCAGACCGCCGATCTGCTGCTGCGTGACGCCGACACCGCCATGTATGCGGCCAAGTCCAGGGGCCGCGGGAACGTCCAGGTGTTCCGGGCGGAGATGCACCACGCCGCGCAGGAACGCCTTCAGGTGGGCTCCGAGCTCGGCGTTGCCGTCGCGCAGGGCCAGCTCCGGCTGCACTACCAGCCGATCGTGGCGCTGGCGACCGGAAAGATCATGGCGGTCGAAGCGCTGGTCAGGTGGATGCATCCACAGCGTGGGCTGTTGCTTCCGGCGGATTTCATGCCGGTCGCGGAGGACAGCGGGCACATCGTGGAACTCGGGCACTGGGTGCTGCACACCGCGATCGAGCAGCTGAGCGTCTGGGCCGGCACCATGCCCGACCCGTTTCAGGTGCACGTCAACCTCGCGCCCGTCGAGGTCAGGTGGCCCGGACTCACCGAGTTCATTTCCGCCACTCTCAACCAGCACGCCGTGACGCCGAACCGGCTGACCCTCGAGGTCTCCGAAACCGGCTTGATGACCGGGGACATCGCCGGCCTGGAGGCGCTGCGGACGCTCCGGCAACTCGGCGTCGGCATCGCGATCGACGACTTCGGCACCGGGTACTCGTCGATCAGCTTCCTGCGCCGGCTGCCGATCGACACCGTCAAGATCGACCAGTCGCTGATGAGCGAGTTCGCGGGCGACAGCGAACAGATCACCTTCGTCGGGGCGATGCTTCGACTGATCGATTCACTGGGCTTACGGACAGTAGCGGAAGGGATCGAGACCGCCACCCAGATGGAGCAGCTGCTGGCGTTAGGCTGCCTCAATGGTCAGGGCACTTTTTTCAGCGAGCCACTTCCGGCGGCCGACAT
>DASQFG010000657.1:0-5649 GCA_035633315.1 Nakamurella sp.
TTCATCGACCCGGTCGACGGCGCCGTCTACCTGTACACCCAATTCGAGACCGCCGACGCCAAGAGGCTTTTCGCCTGTTTCGACCAACCCGACCTGAAGGCGAGGTTCACCTTCACTGTCACCGCGCCGGCCGACTGGAAGGTGGTGTCCAACGGCGCGACCGCGTCGACGGTCCCCGGTCCGGGCGGCGCGAGCACCCACCAGTTCGTCACCACGGAACCGATGAGCACCTACGTGACGGCGCTGATCGCCGGCCCGTACCACGCGGTGCGCGACCACCACGACGGCATCGACCTTGGCCTGTACTGCCGGTCCACGCTGGCCGACTACCTCGACGCCGATCGGCTGTTCACCGAGACGAAGCAGGGCTTCGACTTCTTCCACCAGGCCTTCGGCGTGCGATACCCGTTCGGCAAGTACGACCAGCTGTTCGTGCCGGAGTTCAACGCCGGTGCCATGGAGAACGCCGGGGCAGTGACCTTCCGCGAGGAGCACATCTTCCGCTCGCGCGTCACCCGGTACCAGTACGAAAGACGCTGCGAGACGTTGCTGCACGAGATGGCCCACATGTGGTTCGGTGACCTCGTCACCATGCGCTGGTGGGACGACCTGTGGCTCAACGAGTCCTTCGCCACCTGGGCCTCGGTGGTGGCGCAGGTGTCCGCCACCGAGTACGCCTCGTCCTGGACGACGTTCGCGAACGTGGAGAAGTCCTGGGCCTACGTCCAGGACCAGCTGCCGTCCACCCACCCGATCGCCGCGGACATGGTCGACCTGGCCGCGGTCGAGGTGAACTTCGACGGCATCACCTACGCCAAGGGGGCCAGCGTCCTCAAGCAGCTCGCGGCCTACGTCGGGTACGAGCAGTTCCTGGCCGGGCTCCGTGAGTACTTCGCCGCGCACGCGTTCGGCAACGCCACCCTCGAGGACCTGCTGACCGCGTTGGAGCGCAGCTCGGGTCGCGATCTGCACACCTGGGCCGCGGCCTGGCTGCAGACCACCGGGCTGAACACCATCAGCACCGAGTTCGAGATCGACGAGCGGGGCCGTTTCACCGAGTTCTCCGTGCTGCAATCGGGCGCCGAACCCGGAGCCGGCGAGCGACGACCGCACCGCCTGGCCGTCGGGGTCTATGGCCGGGACGGTGCCGGCGCGCTGGTGCGAACGCACCGGGTGGAGCTGGACGTCGAGGGTGAGCGCACCGCCGTCCCCGACCTGGTCGGCGTCCACCGGGGGGCACTCGTGCTGGTCAACGACGACGACCTGACGTACTGCAAGGCCCGGCTCGACCCGGAATCCCTGCACACCGCGATCGGCGGCATCGCCGACGTCACGGAGTCGCTGCCGAGGACGTTGCTCTGGTCGGCCGTCTGGGAGATGACCCGCGACGCGCTGATGCGGGCCCGCGATTTCATCACCCTGGCGGTCCGCGGGCTGGCCACCGAGGACCAGGTCGGCGTGCTGCAGCGGGTGCTTGCGCAGCTACAAGTGGCCGTCGGGTCCTACGCCGAACCCGGTTGGGCCGCCGAAACCGGCTGGCCGGCGGTGTCCGGCGTGCTGACGGACCTGGCACTGTCGGCCGAAGCGGGCAGCGACACCCAGCTCGCCGCGGTACAGGCACTGGCCGGCGGCCGGCTGCAGACCGGGCAGCTCGAGTTGATCGATGGGTGGCGGTCCGGCAGCGCACCGCTGGACGGTCTGACCGTCGACACGGACCTGTCGTGGACCCTGCTCGGCGCGCTGGTCGCCCACGGAACGGCGGGCCCATCGGACATCGACGCCGCGGCCGCGGCCGACCCGACGGCCTCCGGTGAGCGCCGGGCGACCCAGGTCCGCGCGCTGATTCCGGATCCGGCGAACAAGGCCGCGGTGTGGGATCGGTTGATCGGTGACGACGGGATGGCGAACGCCCTGCAGAGCGCGGCGATCGGCGGGTTCGGCCATCCCGCTCAGGCCGGGTTGCTGGCCCCGTTCACCGAGCGGTATTTCGCCGAGGTGGGCGACGTGTGGGACAAGCGGTCCATCGAGATCGGGAAGCGGATCGCCGTCGGCCTGTACCCGAGGTGGGCCGTCGACCAGTGCACCGTCGATGCCGCGCTGGCGTGGGACGCCGGCGAGCACCCCTCCGCGTTGCGCCGGTTGGTGTCGGAGGGCCGCGCGGGCACCGAGCGCGCGCTGCGGGCTCGCCGGGCGGACGCGGGCTGAGCCCGGGTGGCCGGTCGGTGGCCGAAGAGAGCGTTATCCGCGCCGCCGGCCGGCTACCAGGTTGAGCGTTCGGGCAGGGTGCCGGCCTGGTCGGCCAGGATGCGCACCCCGGTGACCAGCGCACCGCTGAGATCGCCCTCGGCGCAGGACGCCACCACGGCCAGCACCGCCAGCTTGGCCGCCCGATCGCTGACCCGCCGGTTCGCCTCGGCGCCGGTGACGACCTCGACCACCCGCTGTCCCGGCGAGAGAGCCAGCAGCACCGCGGTCGGCGCATCCTCGTCGAGTCCGGAGAGCAGGCTGTCCGCGGTGGCCCTGGTGTTCTCCCCCAGGTCACCCAGGTAGACCGAGAACCGAAGGCCGGTAACGCGTTCCGCCTCGCGGATCACGTCGTCGAGCAACTCCAGTTGTGCCGTCGTCAACGGCTGGGCAGTCTCGCCGGTCGGGCCGGGCTGCGGCGCCCAGTTGGGCGTGGCCTGCGCGTCGAGCTCCGTCGATGACGCTGCCGTCGCGAGTTCACCAGGTGCCACGTGCGCCTCCTCGGGTCGTGCCGGCGGTGATCGCGCCGCTCGAGTACGCGACCGGCTGGTCCCCCGCCCACCAGTGCGGCGCGTAGTCCCAGCTCTGGCCCGGGCGGTACCGGGCTCGGCGCTTGGCGTGATGGGGCACCAGCACCAGGACCGCGATCAGGGCGTAGATCAGCACAGGAATCCCGACGAAGACGGCCAGGGTCTGGGCGATGGTCATGGCGATCACCGTAACGGACGCCCCGCCGCGCGGCCGGGCAACCCCGCTGATCGCCATCGATCACACCCGATCACGGTCGGAACGCGGACCGCGATCAACCGGAGCCGGGCCTCCGCACGACGTCATTCGGTGACCTGTTCGCCGGCACCGGGCGGCTCCACGGTGAGGAAGGAGCGCATCACCACGGCCCCGAGCAGCGCGATCACCACCCCGGCGGCGGTGAAGACGGTGGTCACCCCCCACCGCTCGCCGACCAGCCCGCCCAGGGTGGCGCCGATCGGGATCACCCCCCAGGCGACCACCCGGAACGCACTGGACACCCTGGCGATCATGTCGTGCGGTGTGCGGCGCTGCCGCCGGGTGGCGGAGAGCACGTTCCAGGTCCCGCCCGCGAGGCCCATCACGGCAAACGCCAACCAGGCCACCCCGACCACCGGAACCAGGCCGAGGAGCAGCATCGCGGCGCTGATCCCGAACAGCGCGAACATCATTGCCTGGCCACCGCGCAACCGGGCAATGAGCCTGCCGACCAACGCCGCGGCCACCAGGGTGCCGAGCGAATAGGCGACCAGCAGGGTTGGGTACAGGGCGTCGGACATCTGCAGGGTCTGGGTCCCGTAGATCACCAGGACGGCGTCGGCCGCGGCGTTGGCGGTCGCCATCACGGCCACGGTGATCGCCAGCATGCGGAGTACCGGATCGGAGAACAATCGGGTCAATCCGGCCCGGACCTGCCCCCACACCCCCCCGTCGGTGGCCTGCGCCGAGCGTTGCGTGGTGCCTCCCACGCGCACCCCCGGTGCGGCGGGACGCTGCGAACGAATGCCGATCACCCTGGCGGCGGCGAGCACGAAGCAGCCGGCCGAGGCCGCGAACGGGAGCCACGGGGCGACCGCGAACAGCACCCCCCCGGCCAGCGGGCCGGCCAGGTCCAGCGCAAGCGTCTCGACCGTGACGAACCGCGCGTTGGCGCGCTCGAGGTGTTCGGGCGGGACGATGCGCAGCAGCAGCGTTTGTGCCGAGCCGTCGGCGAAGGTCTCGGCCGAGGTCAACGCGAAACCGACCACGCACAGCAGCGCGATGCTCGCGGTGTCCGTCAGCACGGCCGCCACCACAGCCAGCGAGAGCAGTACCCGAGCGAGGTGCGCGGTGGCCATCGCGATTGCCGGATTGAGCCGATCGACCAGCGCTCCGGCCGGTATCGCGACCACCAGCCACGGCAGCGTCGCCGCCGCGGCCACCATCGCGACGGCGGCCGGGGACGGATCGATCGACACCGCCAGGAGGGGTAGCGCGACGACCCGCAGGCCATCTCCGGTCAGGGACCCGGCCCACGCGACCACGAGTTGCCGGAATTGGCGGGGCAACGCGGGCGCCGGGTCGGTGGCGTTCTCGATCCCCACGCGCGCTGCCCTTCACCGGACCAGGTGACCCGGGTCGTATTCCAGCGGTGCTGCACCACCCTCAGTACACGGTCATAACACTGTGCCACAGGAATCTGAGTCGCGGGCGCTTTCCGGACCAGTGCCGGACGTCCATGGTGATGGGCATTCCCGCCCGCCCCGGCAAACCCAGGAGATCGGCGTCGCTCGGGCGCGGAGCTCAGCGCCAGCCATTCCCGCAGTTCAGGGCGGTCAAACCGCACAATCAACGGTTTGTTCCAGCTGGTGGAATCCGCCTTCGAGTGAAAGCCTCCACGAACGGGTATAGGCCAAATGGATTAGATTACCCGTATGCCAACATGCCCTCTCCAGAGCATGCCGGAAGGGCCGCGAGAATGTTGCTGTACGTCACGACAGGCTTGAGCCGATCAGGTGGCCGCTCCGCCAGCAATCTATTGTTGGACAGGTCACCACGATCCGTAACGAACTGTCAGATTCATTGTGGCTCAAGGCCTTTGAGAACGCAACCTGAAAGGCAGAGCCGTGAACCGCGGTTCCAGGGAACGTCAATGACCACCCGAACGCGCACCAGCTGATCACCAGTCGTTACCTCTCCAATAGGAGAGGCCCATCACCCAGAGGAGTCGTCATGACCAACGCCATCACCACCCGGACCGCCCGCGGATCGCGCATCGGCCGTGGATCGCGCATCGGTCGCGGCTCCCGCATCGGTCGCGGCTCCCGCATCGGTCGCGGATCCCGCATCGGCTGACCTGCACCGTCGGATCCCGGTCGGCCCCGCCCTTGGCTGGTCTGCAGTGCCACCAGAACCGCGTCGACCAGCACCAACGCGAGCCGTACGGCCACCCCTTAGACTTCCATCGGCCCAGTGCGACATCGACACTCTGCGACGTAGCGTCACGAACGGACAAGCTCGCACATCCGGACGATCCACTCCGCGCGCACGGTAACCGGCCTCGATGAGGGCGCCCAGAAAGCAGCGTCTGGACAACAGCGTCTGGACAACAGCGTCTGGACAACAGCGTCTGGACAGCAGCGTCTGGACAACAGCGTCTGGACAACAGCGTCTGGACCGCAGCAGCCTCAGGCCGCACCCAGCAGCCAGGGCTTCCACGCCGGGTCGGCATCCTCCGACCACAGACCGCCGACAACGCCCCGCCGGGGGGCGGCCGGCACGAAGGGCAGCGACCAGCCCAGTTCTGGCAACAACCGGTCGGCCTTGCGGGTGTTGCACCGAACGCAGCACGCCACGCAGTTCTCCCAGGAGTGGTCGCCACCGCGACTCTTGGGCACC
>DASQFG010000658.1:0-9112 GCA_035633315.1 Nakamurella sp.
GCGCCGACCCCCAGCGCAGAACCCAGCCCCGTACCCTCAGACCGCCCGGCGCCGCCGGGCAACCTCGGCCAGCACGACCCCCGTGGCCACCGACGCGTTCAGCGACTCGACGGCCCGCACCATCGGTATCGACACGGTGACATCGCAGACCGTCCGGGTCAGCCGCGACAACCCGCGGCCTTCGGAGCCCACCACGATCACCAGCGGCGAGGTGGCCAGTTCGAAGTCGTCGGTGTCCACCGTTCCATCGGCGTCCAGCCCCGCGATCATCAGACCCTTCGCCGCGTAGTCCTTCAGCGTTCGCACCAGGTTCGTGCACCGCGCCACCCGGATCCGTGCCGCGGTACCCGCAGACGTGCGCCAGGCGGACGCCGTCATCCCGGCGCTGCGCCGCTCCGGCACCACCACGCCGTGCGCGCCGAACGCCGCCGCGGAACGGACGATGGCGCCGAGGTTCCGCGGATCGGTGACGCCGTCGACCGCCACGATCAACGCGGCCCGGCCGGAATCGGCGGCCCGGGCCAGCAGGTCCTCCGGATGCGCGTACTGGTAGGGCGGCACGGTCAGCGCCAGTCCCTGGTGCACGGCGTTGCCGGTCAGCCGGTCGAGTTCGGGCCGGGAGACCTCCAGCAGGGCGATGCCGCGCTCGGCGACCGCGGCGATGGCCTCGGACACCCGCTCGTCGGAAGCCAACCCGGAGGCAACGTACAGCGCGGTGGCCGGCACCCCGGCGCGCAGTGCCTCGACCACCGGGTTCCGGCCGACGACCGTCTCCGGCAGCGCAGCGGGCCCGCGGGACCCGCGGCCACCACGCCCGGTGGTTCCGCCGGCGCCCTGTTTGCCACTGCCCTTGGCAGTGCCCTTGCCAGTGCCCTTGCCAGTGCCCTTGCCTGAGCCGCCGGAGTCGCGACTGGCGGCCCGACGGGCCGGATGGCCGGTGCGGTTCTCCGCAGGCGGCGTCGGGCCTTTGCCGCGCAGCCCCCGGCGGGACTGTCCACCGGACCCGACGACCGGACCCTTCTTGGTGCCCGGTTTGCGCATGGCACCGCGCCGCTGGGAATTACCAGCCATCACGAACACTCCTTCTCTTAACAAACATCCCAGCTCTAACAACATCCCAGCTCTAACAACATCCCAGCCGCGCCGGAGCTTCGGCCCGGCACCGGCACCGGCACCGGCCTCGGCACCGGCACCGGCCCCGGCCTCGGCACCGGCTCCGGCTCCGCGTCAGCGTTCACCGGCCACGGACCAGATCGGCCCGTCCTTGGTGTCATCGATGGCGAAACCCGCCGCCGCCAAGCGGTCCCGGATCGCATCGGCGGTCGCGAAGTCGCGAGCGGCGCGAGCACGGGCACGTTCCTGAAGCAGCGCGATGATCAACGCCCCGGTGGCGCTCTTGAGTCGCCGGTCCTCGCCGGTCGAGCTCCAGGGCGCGACGAACGGGTCAACCCCGAGCACCGACACCATCGCCCGGACCGAAGCCGCCAGCGCCGCGGCCTTGGCCGAATCCCCCGCCGTCAGCGCGGCGTTGCCGGACCTGACCTGCTCGTGCACTACCGCCAGCGCCCGCGGCACCGCCAGGTCGTCGTCCATGGCCGTGCGGAAACCGTCAGGTACAACACCGATCTCGACGTTTCCAACCCGATCGGAGACCCGCATCAGGAACGCCTCGATCCGTTCGTACGCCTTCGAGGCGTCGTCCAACGCCTCCGGGGAGTACTCGATCGACGACCGGTAGTGAACGCTGATCAGGTAATAGCGCAGGGCTACCGGCCGGGTGTGCTTGGTGATCCCCGGCACGGACAGGATGTTGCCCAGCGACTTGGACATCTTCTCGCCGCTCATGGTCACCCAGTGCGAGTGCATCCAGTACCGCGCGAAACCCTCGCCGATGCCGTGCGATTGCGCGGCCTCGTTCTCGTGGTGCGGGAAGACCAGGTCGAGGCCGCCGCCGTGGATGTCGAACTCCTCGCCCAGGTAGGTGCGGGCCATCGCCGAACACTCGATGTGCCAGCCCGGGCGGCCCGGACCCCACGGTGATGGCCAGGACGGCTCACCGGGCTTCGCCGCCTTCCACATGGTGAAGTCGGCCGGGTCCTTCTTGCTCAGCCCGAAGGTCTCGCCCTGCACCATTTCGTCGAGCCGCTGCCCGGACAGGAATCCATAATCGGGTTGGGTGCGCACGGCGAAATAGACGTCTCCGTCGATCGCGTAGGCATGACCCTTCTCGATCAGGCCGGTGATCATCTCGACGATCTGCGGGATGTGCCCGGTTGCCCTTGGCTCGATCGACGGCCGGAGGCAGCCGAGGGTGTCGTATGCGTCGGAGAAACTACGTTCGTGGGTGGTCGCCCATTCCCACCACGGCCGGCCCGCCTCTGCGGCCTTGGCCAGGATCTTGTCGTCGATGTCGGTGACGTTCCGGACGTGCAGCACCTCGTTGCCGTTGAATTCCAACCAGCGCCGCAGCACGTCGTAGACGATCCCCGCGCCGCGCAGGTGACCGATGTGGGGGTGCCACTGCACGGTCGCGCCGCAGTTGTACAGCGTGACGACGCCGGGACGCTGCGGCTCGAACGGTCGCACGGTCCGGGTTGCGGTGTCATAGAGCTGCAAGGCCACCCGCCGATGGTACGGGGCTGCAACCCTGCGCAGGTTCTCCACCGAGTCAGCACCGAACACAGCACCCGACCATGCCCACCGGGCACGGGGTCATGCTCCGCTTGATCGGCGAGTGGCGCGGGCGTTGCTGCCGTCGGTGACGCCGCAGGTCCACGTCGGGCACCTGTTCCGGCGGAGTGCGGCTGCCGGCGGCACACCAGCGCCGCGTCATGCGCAGAAACCGGTAACGCTGGACCGGTCCGACACGGCCTCACGGCACAAATGCGCAGAAACCCGCACCGCGCGGCGCGGGCCGAAATTCGAATAGCAGCGATATCGCCGACCGCCGCCAGCGATCGCGAACCGCGTGCGCGGCCGTGACACACCGCCGGATCGAAAGTCATTTGCCCGGAAAACACACCGGACGATGCCCTGGCCGCCGGGACGCGGCCTGCCGAAAGGCCAGCGCGGAACGGCGCACGACGACTTGGTGGCGGACTTGTCACCGGATCACGCCCGACCGGGCACCCACATCACCCCAAAGAATTCCCCCAACATCCGTCGGTGGCGCAAAAAGGGACAGAATGGGTGAATTCGCACCCGATGGTCGCTTTTATCTCCACCCGGTGGTGCCTCGGTGGTTACCCGCAGAGGTACTCGACACCGATCCATATCGATTGCCGCTGAAATGCCAGAACAGAGACTGAAAACCCGGCCTGCGCGACGCAGTCCGGGTTTCCAGCGGGCAATTGAATGTCGAGGAATTTCGGGGCCGCCATCACGGCACCGTCAGGACATACTCAGCCGATGGCAGCGTAGTACTTCTCGACGACGTCCGACGGAACGCGCCCGCGTGCGGACACCGAGATGCCCTGTGCCTGAGCCCATTCGCGGACCGCTTTGGCGTCGACCGCGGAAGGCGCGGAATGCCGCGTCGCCTTGGCCGACTTCGCGCCGGCCCGCACGCGACGGGCCGAGGAGGTGAATTCACCGAGGACCTTCCGCAGGCTCGCCGCGTTCTTCTTGCTCAGGTCGATCTCATAGACCCTGCCATCCAGGCCGAAGGACACCGTTTCGACGGCTCGGCTCCCGTCGATGTCATCGATCCGCGTCACGGTTGTCTGTTGAGCCATGGTGTGTGCCTTTCTCGAGTTGTCCGGGGATCCCGTGTCCATGCCGACGCATCGACCACTGACCACCTCGGCGAGCCCGAACATTTCCATGGACGTCCCGCGACATCGCACCCGGTATTCACCCGCAGTGCCTCGAAGTAGCAGCGATCGGTTCGTCGACGATCCGGCGCTCACACAGCGTAGCGCTGATCCGGCACTTTGTCTCACACCTACCCGAGTTTGGTGCGAAGAATTTCACTATGTCGCCAAGTGTCCGCCAATAGAGGCGATAGGCCGACTCGCTACTTCCACCGCACTCCGGGGCAAGGCGCCGTTCCCATCGTGCAGAGTTCACACCGATGCGGCCAAGTGAAGTCGAGCGAAAGTCAGCGCCTCGGCCAGATCGGTCTCCCGCTCCGCCTGACCTGCGTTTCTGGTCGAGATCTCCACCACGACGGCGCCGTCGAAGCCGTTGCGCGACAAGAGATCCAGCATTTCTCCGCACGGTTGCCCACCTCGGCCCGGTACCAGGTGCTCATCCTTTGCCGATCCTGAACCGTCACCCAGGTGCAGGTGCCCGAGCCGATCGCCCATCTGTGCCGCCAACTCCATGGCGTCGATTCGCGAAGTCGCGGTATGCGAGAGATCGAGCGTGAACCAGCGGTGTCCGGCCGCGACCGGATTCCAGTGCGGGCGATAGGAGTTGACCACCGCGCCGCGCACCTTGACGGGGAACATGTTTTCCACGGCAATGCGGACATCGGTCCGATCCTGGAGTTCGGCGACCGACGGCGCAAAGGTGGCTGCGGCCGATCGCTGCCAGACAAATGGTGGGTGAACCACCACAGCGCTCGCCGACAAGCGCTCGGCCATGTCCACCGACCGCGCGAGTTTGACCAATGGATCGGACGACCAGACTCTCGCGGTCACCAGCAGGCAGGGGGAATGTACCGAAAGGACCGGAATCTGGTACTCCTGCACGAGATCGGACAATGCGTCGACGCTCTGGCTCACCGGGTCGGTCTGCACCATGACCTCGACGCCGTCATATCCGAGTTCGGCCGCCAGCGCGAAGGCGGCGGCCGTCGGTTCGGGATAGACCGCGGCCGTGGACATGCCCACCGGAATTTCCGGTATGCGAACAGCATGGGCCACGCCCGCGACGGGCTCGCCCCACTCCATTCCCACGGCCACTCCCACGCAAATATCCGGCAGTACATCAGCCTCGACACCACCGGGCGGTGCGCCGGAGTTCCAGGACAGCCGGTGCACGCCGCACGAATCCACCACGCTACGGGATTGCGCGGGCACCAGAGGTGAAGGACCGGTGAAGCCGGACACCCGGTCAGACTTCGAGCTTGTAGCCCAGTCCCCGTACCGTGATCAGATACCGGGGTGCGGCGGGATCGGGCTCGATCTTGGCCCGTAGGCGTTTCACATGCACATCGAGCGTCTTGGTGTCGCCGACATAATCCGAGCCCCACACCCGGTCGATCAACTGGCCCCTGGTCAGCACTCGCCCGGCGTTGCGGATCAGGTATTCCAGCAGGTCGAACTCCTTGAGCGGCAGGGGTACCGCATCGCCGTGCACACTCACCACGTGCCGGTCGACATCCATCCGGACCGGTCCCGCCTGCAGTACCGGCGAACCCGGATCCTCCGCCTCCACGCCGCGACGCAATACCGCCCGAATTCGCGCAATCAGTTCGCGGGTGGAATAGGGCTTCGTAATGTAATCATCGGCCCCGAGTTCCAGGCCCACGACCTTGTCTATTTCCGCGTCGCGGGCCGTGACCATGATCACCGGAACCGGCCCGCGGGCGCGCAGCTGTTTGCAGACCTCGGTACCGCTCATGCCGGGGAGCATCAGGTCCAGCAAGACGATGTCCGCCCCGTTGCGGTCGTACTCAATAAGTGCGTCCGGCCCGTTGGCCGCGATCTGGGTGCTGAATCCCTCCTTGCGCAGCAGGAAGGCCAGCGGATCGGCCATCGATTCTTCGTCCTCGACGATCAGGACCTTGGTCACGGGGCTCCTCGGTGTGCTGGCTCGGTAGTGGTGCCAACAGCGCTCTGGTCGGCGGTGCGGCCGGCTGTCTGAACGGTTAGCGGGACAACTGCGGTGGCGGAACGGGCGGGGCGTCCGGGTGCATGGGGGTCCGGGGTCGGCCGGCTCGGTGGCGCGTCAAAAGCCGGCAGCCGCAGGGTGAACGTCGAACCGGTACCAGGATGACTCCACAGGGCGGCCGTTCCCCCGTGATTGGCCGCGACATGCTTGACGATGGCCAGGCCGAGCCCGGTCCCGCCGGTGGCCCTTGATCGGGCGGGGTCGACGCGGAAGAAGCGCTCGAACACCCGCTCCTGGTACTCGGGCGCGATCCCGATTCCGCGGTCGGTGACGGCGATCTGCACATGATCGGCGCGCAGCACCCGGCTGATCGACACCACGGTTCGGGACGGGGAGTAGTTGATGGCGTTGTCCACCAGGTTGGTCAGCGCGGTGATCAACAGGGAGCGATCACCGCGAACAAGCAACCCCGACGGACGGTCGGTGGTGATGGCGATCCCGTTGTTCTCCGCGGCGGTGGACACCCGGGCAACGGTTTCGTCGATCACCGCATCGATCTCGACCACCGCCATGTCCAGCAGTGGATCCGCGCCTTGCAGGCGGGAGAGCGCGATCAGTTCGTTGACCAGGGACCCGAGACGCACGGCCTCGGACTGCAGCTTGCCTGCGAAGCGCCGGACCGCCACCGGGTCGTCGGCGGCGTCCACGGAGGCCTCGGCGAGCAGCCCCATTGCGCTGACCGGCGTCTTCAGCTCGTGGGAGACGTTGGCGAAGAAATCGCGCCTGACGTCCTCGACGCGTTGGGCCGCGGACTCGTCTGCCGCCGCCACCAGCACCCGGCCGTGGTCGATCGCCCTGACCACGGCGAGCACCGCGCTCGGTGGCGGCGGGGGGGTTACCAGGGAGGCGGCCAGCAGGGCGGCCACCGGCACCGGCCGGATCTCGACGTCGACCGGCTCGCCGGAGACCGAGACGCGGCCGGCCGCCTCGGCGATCCGCCGATCGACCATTCCGCCGCGCAGCACCCCGAGCTCGGTGGCCCGCTCGTTGCTCAGCAATGGCCGGCCGGCCGCGTCCAGCACGAGGTAACCGGTGCTGGAACGCCGCAGAACCTCCATCTCCAGCGGTTCAGGGAGATCATCCGCGGGTTCGGCGGGGTGCCGGGGGCGGTGGATGACCACGGCGCACGCCAGCCACCCCAGGACCGCCCCACCGAGGGCGGCGATCAGAAAACCCAAAGCCAACACATCGTGATGGTAGGTGGGCGATCGAACCCGCAGTGCCATCCGATGTGCGGATTTGGCCGGCAGCACCCTGCCGGCGCCCTTCGTTCACGAAGGATTCACCCGGAGGTCACCCGGTGGCCGGTTCTACCGGCCCTGGTTGGCGACCGCGGTGATGGCCGCGGCGGCGGCATCCGGATCGAGGTAGGTCCCACCGGGAGTGACCGGCCGGAAGTCGGCGTCCAGGTCGTAGCGCAGCGGGATCCCGGTCGGCAGGTTCACCTTCGCAATACCCTCGTCGCTGATGTTGTCCAGCAGCTTGACCACGGCGCGCAGCGAGTTGCCGTGCGCGGCCACCAGTACGGTGCTGCCGGCCCGCAGGTCGTCGAAGATCGGGCCCCGCAGGTAGGGCTCCATCCGGACCACGACGTCGGCCAGACACTCGGTCTTGGGCGCGAGATCTCCGAGGTCGGCATACCTGGGGTCGTCGGCCTGGGAGAACTCATTGGTGTCGCTGATCGGCGGCGGCGGGGTGTCGTACGAGCGGCGCCACAGCATGAACTGCTCCTCGCCGTACTCCTGCAGGGTCTGCTTCTTGTCCTTGCCCTGCAGGTCGCCGTAGTGCCGCTCGTTCAGCCGCCAGGTCCGGCGGACCGGGATCCAGTGCCGGTCGGCCGCGTCGAGCGCGAGATTGGCGGTGGTGATCGCCCGGCGCAGCACCGAGGTGTGCAGAACGTCGGGCAGCAGGCCGGACTCCCGGAGCAGCACACCGCCGCGGATCGCCTCTGCGGTGCCCTTCTCAGACAGCGGGACGTCGACCCAGCCGGTGAACTGGTTCAGCGCATTCCAGGTGCTCTCGCCGTGCCGCAGCAGGATCAATGTGGAGGTCATGGCGGACATGATGCCGCAGCCGAGCCGAGCGCACCGGCTGGGGGCGTCGTCGGAGGTGGCAAGCGGATCCTCACGCGGTGGAAGCGCCGACGGTCTCCGGCGACCTGACGTCATCCGCGGCAGCCGGAGCTGGCACCACCTGCTGACGCGCCCGCCGCCGCACCCGGCGCACCACCCACCAGCCCGCCGCCACCAGCGCCGCGACCACCGGCAGGAAGGGCAGCAGCGCGCCGAGCACGGTCCCGATCCAGGCCAGGAATCCGAGCAGCGCGTTCCACCCCGAGGTCAGCCCCGCGACGAATCCACTCGGTGCGTCCGCCGGCACCGCGGCCGGGCTGTCGGTGACCGCCGTCAGGGTGACGGTCACCATGGACAGTGCCACCAGACCGGCGAGCGAGGCTTGTTGCTGCTGAAGGGATTCCAGGTCGGCTTCGCGAGTGGCGAGTTCGGATTCGATGGCGATGACGTCACCGATACCGGTGGCCTGGGCGAGCAGCGCCCTCACCCGCGCGACGCTGGCCGTCATCGACTCGACCCGGCTGTTCACGTCGACGATCTCGGCGGTGACGTCCTTGCTGGTCTCCGACCGGCCGCTGAGCACGCCCAATGCTGCGATCTTGTCGACCACCGCGTCGTACTGCTCGGCGGGCACCCGCACGCTGATGGTCATCGTCGATCCATCGCCGTCGGCCCCGGACACGTAGCCGCCGGCGGCAGTCGCGGCGCCCCTGACCGCGCCGGAGGCCTGCGCGACGGCCTCCCGACGCTCGTCGGCATTGCCCTGGGCGTCGTGTGCCGCGTCGTCCGTCACCGCGACGGGTGGCACGGTCAGTCTCACGGCGAGGGCGGCGGTCAGGATCACCTGGCGGCCATCGGTGGGCACCGCAGAGAGAGTCTGCGCCGCCTGCCCGGCACCTCCTCCGGACGAGCCCACCGAACCGGCCCGCGCATCGCCGGGCGCTGTCGGCGTCGCCGCCGCGCGGGCCGGTTCCGCAGCGAGATCCGCAGAGGCGGGGGCGGACGTAGCCGTGGAGGTACATCCCGCCCCCAGCAGGAGCATGCCGGCGGCAGCCACCCCGACCACCCCGGCCAGCACTGCCCGCGCGCCGGACAACCGCGCTCGGCGGCCGCCCGTCAAGCGCCGGCCCGCCAGAGACTCTCGTGCGTTCATGGGGATCCTCCCGCTGTCTGTCGACGCCGGCTCACCCGCTCGGATCTGG
>DASQFG010000659.1:0-9977 GCA_035633315.1 Nakamurella sp.
GCCCCCACAGAAAGCGAGTGCACATGTCCACCGACGCCATTGTCGTGCTGAAGGAAGATCACCAGGAGATCCGTGAGCAGTTCCGCCGGTTCACCGAGGCCGGCCCCAACGCCCACGTCGCCAAGGGCAAGATCGTCGACAAGATCATCGAGTTGCTGACCGTGCACACCTACATCGAGAACGAGGTCATGTACCCCGAGGTGCGCAAACTGCTGCCCGACCTCGAGGGTGACGTGCTGGAGTCCTACGAGGAGCACCATGTCGCCGATCTCCTGGTCGCCGAGATCGCCGCGATGTCGCCGGATGCCGAGCGGTTCGACGCCAAGGTGACAGTGCTGATCGAGAACGTCTCGCACCACATGGACGAGGAAGAGCAGGACTGGTTCCCGAAGGTCCGAGAAGGCCTGGGCCGCAAGGATCTGCAGGAGATCGGCGCCCGGATGATCGAGCTGAAGGACACCGCTCCGCGCAGCCCGGCACAGCCGAGCGCGCTCAAGAAGGTCGTCGACGCAGTCATTTCCTGACGCATCAACCCACCGTGGACCCCGGGGCATGCTGATGCTCCGGGGATCCACGGGCGGACCGGTCGCCGGACCGCAGAACCGACCGGTGAGCCGCGGCGGAACTGCCCGAATGGTGGCGCACCGCCAAGCGCATCGTGCTCGACCCCGGTCACGATCTGCCCGGCCGACCCCCAGGACTCCGCGCGGTGGTCAGCAGCACCGCATCCGGGGAGAACGGCGCCGGCGCCGGCCGGTTTGGGCGAACAAGCCTGACCCCACGCTCTACAGCAGCGGCGCGACGTCGACCGCCACGTCCATCTCGTGCGTCTCCGCGTCGGTGAAGATCACCCCGCGCAGCGGCGGCACGTCGTCGTAGTCGCGCCCCCAGGCGATGGTCGTGTAGCGCTCGTCCGCCAGCGTGTCGTTGGTGGGATCGAAGCCCACCCACGACCCGTCCGCGAGCCGCACCGCGGCCCAGGCGTGGCTCGCGTCCACGCCGATCATCCGTTCCGCACCGGGGGGCGGGTAGGTGGCCAGGTAACCGGACACGTACCGGCAGGCCAGCCCCAGGGACCGCAGGCACGCCACCGCCAGGTGCGCGAAGTCCTGGCACACCCCCGCCCTGGCTTCCAGCACGTCCAGCACCGTCGAGGACACCGACGTCGCGCCCGACTCGTACTTGAACTGGGTGTGGATCCGGTGGTTCAGGTCGGTCAACGCCTGCACCATCGGGCGGCCGGGAGTGAAGGAGGTCGCCGCGTACCGGCGAACCTCGGGCGGCAGTTGCACCAGCAGGGACGGCAGGATGAACTCGATCGCCCGCGGGTCGGTGGACGGGGTGGGCAGCGCCCGCTCCCAGGGCAACGACCCGATCTCCCGATCCCACCGGGGAACGGAGACCTCCACCTCGGACAACCCCACCACGCACAGCTCGGTGTGCCGGCGGGTGACGTGGAAGTACGTGCTGGTGTTGCCGTAGACGTCGACACCGTCGGCCGCGTCGGAAGGCTCTGGTTCGACGAGCAACCGGTGCTCCAGGCACCGCTGGTCGGGGGTGTCCCGCGGATGCAGATACCCGCGGCCGTAGGAGGCCGACACGTAGTCGGAGTACCGGTAGACGGTCCGGTGCTCGATGCGGTAGCGGCGGCCGGTCGTCACCACCGTGGTGGTGGGTTGATGATCTGCGGGCTGTTCCGCAGCGCTATTGTCCGGGCTCACAGCACCCCGTCCACCGTGACGACGCCCAACGGCTGCATCGGGCTGGGATGCCAGAAGTGCTGGGCCGCAATGGCATCGGCGATACCCCGGAGCGACTCGTGCAAGCCGTCCAGCAGGGTGGTGAACTCCTTGCGGATGTCGTTCTCGTCGGTGTGTTCCAGATCCTCCGGCCGGCAACGGCGCAGGGTGGCATCGACGTCCTCGAGCCGCCGCTGCGGGCGGGACGTTCCCGAGGCATCCGGCAACGCGCGCAGGTCGGCCCTGGCCTGGGCCACCTGATAGGCCAGCGAGCGCGGGTTGCCGGCGTCGAGCAGCAGCAACTCCAGCATGGTCGCGATCTGGATCCGGCCACGGTACCGGCGCCGGTACGTCACGCCGGATTCCGCGGCGGCGAGCACCGACTCCACCACCAGGGAGTCCACCGCGGAGGAATGCGAGCTGGTGAGGGTGGAGCGCAGCAGCGCGGTCAGCTGTTGCGCCCGTTCCAGCCGGCGACCGAGATCCATGAAATACCAACCCGGATCGCGGATCATGTTCTCGCTGGCCAAGCCGGACAGCGCCAGCATGCCGGAGAGCACCGCGGCCTGGGTGGAGGACAGCACGATCCCGGCGTCGCTTGGTGTTTCGGCGAGTTCGGCGACCGCACGATCGATACCGCCCAGCACCATCCAGGTATCGCCGGAGAGCTGATCACGCACGGCCCGCGCGGATTCCCGGAGCCCCGCCAAAGACTGTGCCACGGTGCCGATCTCGGTGGTGTCGAGCAGTAGTTCGCGGATCCGCGGTAAGGGGTCCTCGCCGGGCGGGAACCCGGCCGTCGCCGACACCGCGCTCACCGCGGACAGCAACACCGGCACGCACCCCGCACCGAGATGCTCAGGACGGAACCGGAAATCCTCCACCCGCTCCTGCGCGACGATCAGCAACCGGGTGAGGTCCTCGGTCCGCTCGGCGTACCGGCCGAGCCAGAACAGGTCCTCCAACACGCGCGGCGACGACGTCGACTCCGGCCGGTCGGGTTGCACGACGGGGCCCTCGTACAGCCACACCCGACCCTCGCCGCGCGCGGCCGGGTCTGTCCTGCCCGACCGGACCCAGACGTCCTTGGCCACGCTGACCCGGCCCCGGCCGCCGATCGACGGGTCCCCGTCCTGCACCCGGCCCAGCGCGCCCGGCATCGACACGTAGCCCGACCCGTGCGCCACCGAAAACAACCGCATGCTGACCTGCCCCGCGGCCAGTCCCTGCGGTGCGGCCATCGGTGCCTCGGAGAACGGGGTGTGCTCCTGCCCGACCCACCGGAACGGCTCGGCCTTGACCCGTTCGCGCCAGGACTGCTGCTGCTCACGGGTCAGCAGGGCCGGGAAGACCGAGCGGCCGCGGTCGGTCGGGCGGAGCACCATCTGCTCGAAATGCGCCAGCACATGGGATCTTTCGGAGTCGTTGCCGCACCAGTGGGTCGGCACCGACTCCAGCTTCAGCGTCTCGCCCAGGATCGCCCTGGCCAGCTGCGGCAGGAACGGCAACATCCCCGGGCTCTCCAGGATGCCGCTGCCGAGCGGGTTGACCACGGTGACCGTGCCGCGCCGGCAGGCCTCGGTGAGGCCGACCACGCCCAGCCGGGATTTCGGCCGCAGGTCAAGCGGGTCGGACCAGGAGGCGTCCACCCGCCGCACCACCACGTCCACCGGCTCCACCTGACCCATCGACAGCATCCACACCCGGCCCCGGCGGATGATCAGGTCGGCGCTTTCGACCAGCGGGACACCCAGTAGCGAGGCCAGCATCGCCTGGTCGAAGGCGGTCTCCGAATGCGTGCCCGGGGTCAGCACGACCACCCGCGGATCCTCCGCCTGGTCCGGCGCCGCCGAGGCCAGCGCCGACCGCATGGTGTGGAAGAACGCGCCGAGACCGCGAGGACCGCTGCGCCGGAACAGGTCCGGCAGCACCCGGGAGACCACCCGGCGGTCCGCCATCGCATACCCCGCCCCCGACGGGGCCTGCGTCCGGTCCCCCAGCGCCTGGAACGATCCCGTGGTCCTGCGGCACACGTCGACCGCGTGGAAGAACAACTGGTGCGCGCCGGGAATGGTGATCCCGTGCGCGGGGCGCAGGTAGTCGCGGTGCAGGTACACCAGTTCCGGCGGCAGCAACCCGTTCTCGATGATCTTGCCGTCGCCGTACAGGTCGGTGAGCACCGCGTCCATCAGCGTCGACCGCTGGATCAAGCCCGCTTCCAGCCGCCGCCACTCGGCGTCCTCGACGACCAGCGGCAACGGGTCCAGCCGCCACCGCTCCGGGTCGGCCGGCGCCGCGGCCGGGTCGGCGACCACCGCGTCCACCGGGGTGTAGGTGACGCCGTCGTCCTCCAGCAGCCGGTCGACCCGTCCGGACAGGTCCGCCAGCCCGTGCTCGCCGATCGCGTTCAGCGCGGCCGCCAGCTCCGACCAGCCCGGCAGCAGCGAGCCGCCGGTGCCGGTCATCTCGTCGTACCGGCGCGGGTCACCGAGGCCCGTCGCGACCATCCCGCTGCGGGCCAGGTAGGCGTCGACCAGCGCAGGCCGCTCCACGGGCGCGCCGCCCAGCAGTTGCCCGGTCGGTCCGGGAGCGCCCATCAGGCCACCGCCCCCCGCCCGAGTCGTGCCGCCACCCCAACCGCGTTGATCATGAGTGTGTCACCGGCAGATGGCCCTCGCTCGACGTAGATCCAGCATTCCCGGCGCCGAATCGTCCACGGCCAGTCTGGCCGCCCGCTCCCGTAACCGCACGACGTCGATCTCGCCGGGGCTGTGCCCGGCGGCGTCGAACCGCCGGGTGCGCCGCGCCTCTGCCTCCATCGCGTTGACCGGCGGATGGTCGTAGGAGCGGCCACCGGGGTGGGACACGTGGTAGGTCGCGCCGCCCAGGCTGACGGCGGTGTCGCCGGCGGTCAGGTCCACCACGTCGAAGACCAGCGGCGAGTCCGGCGGGATGGTCGGGTGCAGCGAGCTCGGCGGCTGCCAGGCCCGGTACCGGATGCCGGCCACCTGCCGGCCCGGCACGTGGGTGGGCCGCAGCGGCACCGGATACCCGTTGCAGGTCAGCATGTACCGGTTCTTCTCCGCCCCGTCCAGGCTGACCTGCATCCGCTCCACCGAGGAGTCGACGTAGCGGGCCGTGCCGCCCGCTGTCGCCTCCTCACCCAGCACGTGCCACGGCTCGATGGCCCAGCGCAGCTCCAGTTCCGCCTCCCCGATCACCACGCTGCCCAACCGCGGAAACCGGAACTCGAAGAACGGGTCCAGCCAGCTGGTCTGGAAGTCGATGCCGTGCGCCCGCAGGTCGGCGGCCACCTCGGCGATGTCGGCGATGACGTAGTGCGGCAACAGGAACCGACCGTGCAGGTCCTCGGCGTGCCGGATCAACGGCGCCCGCAGCGGGTCGTCCCAGAAGCGGGCGACCAGCGAGCGGACCAGCAGCGCCTGCACCATCGCCATCTGGGCGTGCGGCGGCATCTCGAAACCGCGCAGCTCCAGCAGGCCGAGCCGCCCGCGGGCAGAGTCCGGGCTGTACAGCTTGTCGATGCAGAACTCCGCGCGGTGGGTGTTGCCGGTGATGTCGGTCAGCAGGTGCCGCAGCGCGCGGTCCACCACCCACGGCCGGACCGAGCCGTCGTCCCGCGTCTGCCGCTCGATCTCGGAGAAGGCGATCTCCAGTTCGTACAGGGTCTCCTGCCGGCCCTCGTCGACCCGCGGCGCCTGCGAGGTCGGGCCGATGAACTGCCCGGAGAACAGGTAGGAGAGCGACGGGTGCCGCTGCCAGTGGGTCAGCAGCGAGACCAGCAGATCCGGCCGGCGCAGCAACGGCGACTCGACCGGGTTCCGTCCGCCGAGGGTGATGTGGTTGCCGCCGCCGGTGCCGCGGTGGCTGCCGTCGACGGCGAAGGTCTCGGTCCCGAGCCGGCTCTGTCTGGCTTCCTCGTACAGGCTGGTCATCAGCTCGACCTGCTCGTCCCAGCCGGCCACCGGCTGCACGTTGACCTCGATGACGCCCGGGTCCGGGGTGACCGTCAGCGTCTGAATTCTGGGGTCTCCCGGGGGGCCGTAGCCCTCGAGCACGATCGGTGTTGTTGTCGCGCGCGCGGCGAGTTCCAGCGCGTCGATCAGCTCGACGAACGACTCCAACTCCGTCAGCGGCGGCAGGAAGACGTACAGCAGGCCGTCCCGCACCTGCGCGACCAACGCGGTGGGCGGGGCGCCGTCGGCGTCGACCACCACGGCCCGTTGGGTGCCCGTCGTGTTCGGCAGCGGGTCGCGGGCGTCGAGCGGGTCGATGTCGGGCTGCACCTCCGGCGGCTCCCAGGAGATCGCGTCCAACGGCAACCGCAGGCCCGCGGGTGAGTCGCCCGGCAGCAGTACGATCCGGCCGCGGCGCAGCCGCCAGTCGGCACTGGCCCAGCCGCGGGTCGGGGCGTCCTTGTGGGGGGTGCCCGCCTCGGCTGCCGCCCTGGCGGCATCCTCCTCTTCCTCGCTGACCGGTGCCGGCAGCCGGTGCAACGGCAGCACGTACGCGGTGGCGTCGGTCACGGCGCCGTCCAGCCGGGCGAGCAGCGCGGCACGGGCGTCGACGGCGTCCTGCTCCGGATCGAGATCGTCGGTGACGGGCTCGCCGTCGGGCAGTCGGACGTTCCTCGCCAGCTCGGCCAGCGGGTCCTCGAAGGCGGGCCGGGCCTGCGATGCCGGCAGGTCGAAGGACGCCGCGACAGACTCGATGAACCTCTTCGCTGTCTCAGATGTGGCGGTGGTGGCTGGCGTCGCTGGGGTCTTGGTCGTGACGTCGGATTTCTCGATCGGTGCCCAGGGATCGGCGAGCAACGCCGGTTCGCGCCACAACGGCTCGCCGTCGAGGCGCCAGTGCACGGCGATCTGCCAGCGCGGCAACGGTTCTCCCGGGTACCACTTGCCTTGGCCGTGGTGCAGCAGGCCCTGCGGGGCGTACACGGCCTTCATCCGCTGAGCCAGCACCGCGGACCGTTCCCGCTTCTCCGGGCCGTCCGCGTCGGTGGTCCACTGCGCGGACGTCCCGTCGTCGATGGAAACGAAGGTTGGCTCGCCGCCCATCGTCAGCCGGACGTCGGCGTCCGTCAGACGCTGGTCCAGCTTCTCGCCGACCGCCTGGATCGTCGACCACTGATCGCGGGTGTAGGGCAGGGTGACCCGCGGATCCTCGTGCACCCGGCGAACCACGTTGGAGTACTCCAGCGTCGACACACAGGGACTGGTCGACCCGGTGATCGCCGCGGCGGTGCTGGGGTGCGGCGTCGCGGACAGCGGGAGGTGCCCCTCGCCGGCGAACAGCCCGGATGTCGGATCCATCCCGATCCAGCCGGCGCCGGGGATGTAGACCTCGGCCCAGGCGTGCAGGTCGGTGAAGTCCGCGGCGGGGCCGGAGGGACCGTCCAGCGACTTGACGTCGGAGGCGAGTTGGACCAGGTAACCGGAGACGAACCGCGCAGCCAGGCCGAGTTCGCGCAGCAGCGAGACCAGCAACCAGGCCGAATCCCGGCACGAGCCGATGGCGCTCTGCAGGGTGTGGTCGGGGGTCTGCACCCCGGGTTCCATGCGGACGGAGTAGCCGACGTCGGCCTGCACCGCGGAGTTCAACTGCACCAGGAAGTCGACGATGGCGGTGTCCGGCGCAATGGTGAATCCCTCGAGCCACTGCTTGACCAGCGACCCCGGGCCGGTGCCGGGACCGTGCTCGTCCACCTGCCGAAGGTAGGGCTCCAGATCGTCGGCCAGGTCGGCCGGGTAGACGAACCCGTAATGCTCTGCGTACTCCTCGATGAAGAAGTCGAACGGGTTGACCACCTGCAGGTCGGCGACCAGGCCGACGGTGATGGACATCTCGGTGGCACGGTCCGGGAAGACCAGCCTGGCCAGGAAGTTGCCGAACGGGTCCTGCTGCCAGTTGATGAAGTGCTCGGCTGGTTCGACCGTCAGTGAGTACGCCTCGATCTTCGTCCGCGAGTGCGGCGCCGGCCGGAGCCGCACCACATGCGGATGGATGGTGACCAGGCGATCGAACCGGTAGGTCGTCCGATGCTCGAGGGCGACTTTGATCCCCACGCTGATCCCTTCTCCGTTGCTGCTCCCCACCGCGAACCAGATCCCACCGCCGTTGGTGGCTCACTCTATGCACGCCGTGTTTCCGGCGTGGAACAGGGACGATGCCGGGAAGCGAGGCGCGCGTTCCGTCAGGCCCGGAACGCCCGGCGCTGCCACCGCACCGGTCTGGCCGGGCCGGCCTTGCGATCTCCTCGCTTCGCGAACCACCGGCGCACCGCCAGGGTGGCGACGCCGGCCAGCACGATGCCGACCAGGTTGATCAGCAACTGCAGCGCCGAGCCCCACACCTGCGACCACTCACCGAGCACGCCCGCCACCGCGACGTACCCGGCGGCCGGAACCGTGGTGACGGAGATGAACACGCCGACCAGGGCCGCGGAGTTACGGCTGGTCAGTGACAGCATCCCCGCGGCACCGGCCAGCAGCGCGACGATCAGCGAGAGCACCCCTGGCTCGTAGATGAACTCGGTCTGGGTGTTGAGTTCCACGAGATCCGCGAACGCCAGCCCGGTGCCGGCGGCGATCCAGGTGGCGAGCGCGGTGATGGCCATCGCCAGCGGGAAACCGACGGCGAGCGCGATGACGCCCCGCCGGGCCAGCGGACCGCGGCGGCGGACCAGACCCACCGCGATGGCCGCCAGCGGGCCGAACTCGGGGCCGACCACCATGGCACCGACGACAGTGACCGCCGAGTCTGTGACGATCCCGATCCCGGCCAGCAGCGTGGCGATGGTCAGGAACGTGAGGAACGTGCCGGTCAGCGCCGAGTCGTCGCCGGTGCGTGACTCGACCTCCTCCCAGATCACCGCGTCCGTGGCGTTGCCAGGGGCGTCGTCCTGGGCCCGCTGGGAGCTGCGGGACAGTGATAGGTCGACCTGCTCGATCGAAATCGCCCCGCGCTCATCGAGTTTCAGCGTATTGAGGTCGTCGAGCAGCGCATCCGCGCATTCCCTGGCCGCGTCGAATTCGACGAGATCACCGGCCGGGTTACGGCCCGCGCCGGGCACGACGCTGCTGTTGGCGACGCCCACAGTGCCATCGATCAGGGCCAGGACCTGCGCCGAGAGATCGGCCGGCACCAGCAGTCGGACGTGCAGCATCTATCCGGCCGTCTCAGCGTGTCCCGGTGGCGCCGGTTACGGTGGCGCCGGTTCCCGTGGCGCCACCGGTCGGGAGCGTCGGCGGCTTGTCCACACCGGCCTCCTTGCGTTGCGCCGCGGTGATCGGCGCGGGCGCCCCGGTCAGCGGGTCGTAGCCACCGCCGGACTTGGGGAACGCGATGACCTCACGAATCGAATCGGCGCCGGCCAGCAGCATCACGATCCGGTCCCAGCCGAACGCGATGCCGCCGTGCGGCGGAGCGCCGAAGGCGAGCGCGTCCAGCAGGAAGCCGAACTTCTCCTTGACCTGCTCGTCCGTGAGTCCCATCACCGCGAACACGCGCTGCTGGATGTCCGCACGGTGGATACGGATCGAGCCGCCACCGATCTCGTTGCCGTTGCAGACGATGTCGTAGGCATAGGCCAGCGCCGACCCGGGATCGGTGTCGAAGGTGGCCAGATGCTCGGGCATGGGTGAGGTGAACGCGTGGTGCACGGCGGTCCAGGTGCTGCCCTCACCGCCGACCGAGACATCGTCCGTTTCGTCGACCCGCTCGAACAGCGGCGCGTCGACCACCCAGACGAACGACCACGCGGACTCGTCGATGAGGCCGTCGCGCTTGCCGATTTCCAGCCGCGCCGCACCCAGCAGTTCCTGGCCGCTGCGCCTGGTGCCGGCGGCGAAGAACACCGCGTCGCCGGGCTCGGCGCGGACCGCGGCGGCAAGGCCCGCGCGTTCGTCATCGGAGATGTTCTTGGCGACCGGACCGGCCAAGGTGCCGTCCGGCTGGACAGTCACGTAGGCGAGCCCGCGGGCGCCCCGCTGCTTGGCCCATTCCTGCCAGGCGTCGAAGCCGCGGCGTGGCGTAGCCGCGCCGCCCTTCTGCACAACGGCCCCGACATAGGGCGCCTGGAACACCCGGAACGGGGTCTGCGCAAAGAACTCGGTGAGCTCCGTGAGCTCGGTGGAGAGCCGCAGATCAGGCTTGTCGGAGCCGTACCGGTTCATCGCATCGGTGAAGGTGATCCGCGGGATCGGCGTGGTCAGG
>DASQFG010000660.1:0-4219 GCA_035633315.1 Nakamurella sp.
GTGGTGACGGGCCGCTTCCTCGGTCCAGCCGCGGTGCTCGGCGTCGGCGGCCAGGACGGCGGTGTCGGCGCGTTGCGCGGCCAGGATCGGCCTGGACGTGGTGTCGGTGTGGAAGCTCGGGCAGTGTTCGCAGATGTTGGCGTAGGGGCAGGCGCCCTGCGCGGGCGCACGGACGCAGAATCCACCGGCGAGGCGGGCCTTGACGCCGGGCGCCTCCCGCCAGTCCTTGTCGGCCGGTAGCAGCGGCAGGGACCGCTTGCGGGTCGGGGTGGGTGGCGGCATCGCACCGAGTTGGGCTTTGGCCTGGGTGAGGGCACGTTCGTACTCGGCGCGCACGGTGGTGTCGAACAGCCGCCCGTAGCGAAGGCTCATCTCGGCCGACACATGACCGAGCATGGCCATCAGTGATTGCAACGAAACCCCTGAATTCACAAGGGCTGTCGCGAAGGTGTGTCGGAGTTGGTGGGGGGTGACCTGGCCGAGGCCGGCCCGCGCGGCGGCGCTGGTCAACTCGTCACGGAGCACGTCTTTGGAGACTCGGCGACCCTGGTGGGTGAGCAGGAAATCGGCGAGCCGGCCGGTGCGGGTGTTCCGCACTGGCCGGCCGGGGGAACGGTGCTCCACGATCCGGTCGATCAGTTCGACCGTTTCGGGGTCCAGCGGCACCATCCGTTCAGTGTCCAGCTTGCCCAACGGCACCTTCAGCCAGGCCCCCGCGCCGGGGACCTCGTGCACGCAGTCCAATTCCAGGTCGACCAGTTCCCCGATCCGTATGCCGGTCGCCCGGGCCAGCAGCAGGGCGTCGGCGCGGAGCCGGTTGTCCGATTCGCGGAGCGCGGCGGTCAGCCGCCGGTCGGCATCCGGCGGCAGGTAGCGGGGCAACGGGCGCGGCAACCGGGGGACGTCGCGGGGGAAGACCAGCCGCCGGCCGGGTGCCTGCTGCCACCCCCACTCGTTGATGTCGTCGATCATCCGGCCGACGGTGTGGATCCGGCTGCGCCGTTCGGACGCCGACAGCGGCGCACCGGTGTGCGGGTGCCGGGCCGCGGCGACTCCGGCCAGGTAGGGCTCGATGTGTCGTTGCCGATCCAACCCGGCCAGGGTGGTCAGCTCCGGGTCGATCACGGTCAGCTGCCTGCCGAAATGAGCGAGCCGAGATGCCATGTGCGACACGGTGGATCGAGCGCGGGTCCCCGCGGCGCACTCCAGGTACGCGACCAGCGATGCCTGCAGCTGCGGCGGCACCCCGGTCAGGTGCCGCTCCCAACTCCAGCCCAGCAGGGTGGACCGTTTGACCGCCGGTTCGGCCGGGCTGCCCAGGTGGTAGATCACAGCGCGGGACGCGAACAACGCGCCCCGGTAATGCTTGAAATCCCTGCCGTGACTGGTCTCCCGCTCCCCGATCGCGGCCTCGAACTCGGCGAAATCGGCCGGGGTCAGCGCACCCAGCGTCCGCCCGGTCTGGATCAGCAACCGGACGGCCACCTGCGATGCCATGCCCTTGCTCGGGCCCGCGGAGTAGCCCAACTCGGCCGCGCCGGTCAGGAACCGGTCCAACTGCGCACCGATCGGGTGATATTTGGATTCCCGCAGCAACGCAGGCAGTTTCCGTTCCAGCAGATAGTCATAACCGGGCTGCAGGAACCCGGCGAGCATCAGGAAGTTCAGGAACGGCCGGGTGCCCGACCCGGCCGACAGCCGCACCGGCAACGGCTCGCACGCCCAATCCGCCGGGTCCGGCCAGCGGGTCAGGAACGACCGCGCGGCCGACCGGAACGCGGTGTTCCCCGCACCACGCTCGGCCAACGCCGCCAGATAGGCGGCATACAGACCGGACCGTTGGACGGGATCACAGATCGGCGCGTTGCCGAGCGCGGGCAGCATCATAGGAGGCCCTCACGTGAGTCGGTGCGAGATGGATATAGGCGGCGGAGGAATCGACCCGGTCGTGACCCATCAGCGCCTGCAGCACCGCCAGATCAACACCGGCCTCGGCCAGGGCGGTGCCGAACGAGTGCCGCAGTGCGTGTGGATGCCCGGCCGGCACCCCGGCGACGGCCCGGTGATACCGGAACACCGTCCGCAGACCGGCCGGGGTCAGCGGCTGTCCACGATGAGAACCCTTGGCCACCAAGAACAATACGGTGCTCGCTGATTCCGGGCGCTCGGCCAACAGGTAGGTCTGCACCAGACCGGCGACGTCGACATCCAACGGCACAGTGCGTTCCTTGTCGCCCTTGCCCACCACCCGGACCCACCGCCGGGGGATGTCCACATCCCGCACCTGCAAGGCCAGCACCTCGGCCGACCGCAACCCGGAGAACAACATCAACCCGGCGATCGCCCGGTCCCGGTCCGAGCGGAAACTCCCCAGCAACGCCGCGGTCTCGGCCCGGTCCAGGCCCCGCGGCAACCGCCGCGGTTCCCGCACCCGCAACCTGGACCGGGACTTCGGGCGGTCCAGATGCGCCAGCAACCCGCCCCGCTGCGCCGTGCTGGATCGGCGGGCCGCCGCCGACCTCGGCACCGGATTCACCAGGGACGGATCCCGCATCGCCCGGAAATCGAACAACCCGGAGATCGCCGCCATCCGCCGGTTGATCGTCGACGGGGCATACCCGGTCGACCGGCCGGTCCGCAACGGCACCACGTTCCCGCCCGCCTGCCCGGGCAGCACCGCCGCCCGGCAGAACGTCAGGAACCGCAGCAACGCATCCGTTGTCACCCCGCCCACGGTCAGGTCCTGATCGACCAGCCACCGGGCGAACGCCAACAGGTCGAACGCATACGCCCGCTCCGTCCGCGGCGAGTAGCCCCGATCAGCGACATACCCCAGGAACTCATTGATCACCGGCAGATCCGCCGGGCCGGCACCGTCCAGCCGCCACCGGCCCGCCGACTGCACCGCCCGCAAACCCACCGCCCGCTGCTCCGTCATGAGATGCAGGTATGCCAGAAATCTCACCACGAACGCAAGAACCTCAACCCCACGGCGTGTCGAGATTCCCAGGGCTTGTAGTGGTTTAGCCGGTTAAGCGGGGTGGAAACTTTGAACTGAACGCGACATAGTGTCCCGTGCCTGGGAAAAAGGGAGCTGTGCCAACTTCGTGGGAGTAGCGGGGGAGCCGTGCCAGATTCTTGGGAGTAGGTGGCGTTCGCGCTGATCAGAGGTTCTGTCGGTGGGGCAGTACATCCTCTGGACCGTGCACACCCAGATGGCTTTGGACCCGCCCGCGTGGAGAGCGCACCCGCCGTTGAGGTCGGTGGCGGTGCCCTGTGTCGCCACGGTCGTTCATGTGGCCGGCCACAGCGGTCGGCGGATCGTCACTTCGCTCGATGAAGCTGCAGGGCAGCGGTATGAGGATGCTGAACTGCGCGGAAAGTCGCTGCACCACACGGGCAATCGCAACGCGTTCGGCGCGGGAGGCAGGCATCAGCTACCAGCGTGACCGCCCGACAGGGCCCGGTCAATCCGGCATCCGGTGACAGTGCAAAACCACCAAACATCCGCAGCGACCATGCCTCGACCGTGGTGACCACGCCACGCGAACCCGGAGATCGCCACCCACCCGGTGGAGCGGCACCCACCCCACGCAGCGACCCAACAACACAGCCTGCCGCGCCCGTCACCCGTCCCCGGCGCGACCCCTCCCGCAGCCTGCCAGCCAAGCCGACGGCCGGGGAGCGGGTTACCCGGCCGCGGTCACCATCCGACACGAAAACGGTTCATCCGCTGATCAGGTAGGCGCCGAGTTCACGGTGCAGCAGGTCCATCAGGGTTTCCCCGTCCTCGGGGGGCGGTTCGGGAGGCCACAGGTACGCTTCCGCCTCTTCGACCGGGCCAACGACGGTGTTGGTGGCAGCGGGGTGTGGGTCGACGCTCCGCAGCGCCCGCCGGTACGCGGCGCGTTCACCGCGGTGCCGGCCGACCTGGGTGCGGACCTGCTCCAGGCAGCCGAACTGCTCGGCCAACAGGTGCAGGCTGGTGCCGGGCACCAGCTTCCACCGGCCGTCGACCGGTTCCACCAGGTGCCACGCGGCGAGGGTTTCCAGCGCCTCGTACACCGCGGTGCAGGACAGCCCGGTGATCGTGACCAGGTCGAAGCTGCGCTGCGCGCCTTTCGACTGCTCCAGCGCTTCGTAGACGAACGCCGCCGGGTGGCCGAGTTCCCGGAACACCGGCCGCAGCGCGTGCAGCTTCCCGGCCCGCCACGCGACA
>DASQFG010000661.1:0-2942 GCA_035633315.1 Nakamurella sp.
CCACCCACGTCGCTGTTGTTGCCGCGACCGGTGAGTCGGCGGTGAACGAGCCGGCGACCGACGACCTCGACATCGCGACGCTGCGGGCGGCGGTGTTGGTGCTGGCCCGCCGGTTGCGGCACCAGGTCGCCGGCGACGAGATCTCCTCCACCGAGAGCGCCGTGCTCGGTCATCTGGGCCGCTGCGGGCCGATGACGCCGGGGCAGCTGGCGCGCGCCGAGCACATCCAGCCCCCGTCGATGACCCGGGTGATCGAGCTGCTGGAGCGGCGGGAATTCGTCCGCCGGGAACCACATCCGACTGACGGCCGGCAGATACTGGTGACGCGCACCGAGGCCGGCGACGCGTTCGTGCTGGCCTCCAGGGAAGTCCGTTCCGCGTGGCTGCGGGAGCGGATCGACCAGCTCGAGCCGGCGGACCGGCACGCGCTCGCGGCCGCCACGGATGCGCTCTCGCGTCTGGCGGCGATGCCGTGAGCCTGCTGACCATGGGACGGCGCGTGCTGGGTCACCGGCCCGTCGAACAGAATGCTCCGACCCGCCGCGGCGCACCGCGCGCCCACGGCGGCCACGTCACGCAGCCCTCTCGCGACCGCTGTCCGGCGACCGACGCGGCACCCACTCGTCCCGCGAAGCCGACGTCACCCGTCGTCGCGCCGCCCGCCGTCAACGGCGGGAACGACGACGCGGTCTCCGCTCTGCAGTGCCCGTCGGCTCCCAGTCGATCCGTTGACGTCGACTCCGTTGACGTCGGCCCCGCGCCTGACGCCGGCCAGGCATCCTGGACCATTGACCCGGCTGACGCCCAGAGCAGCCAGCAGAGCGCCTTGACGGCGACCGTCGACGACCAGGCGACGGCCGATCGCGCCAACCCGGCGGGCGCCCCCGAGATTGCCGACCCGGCCGACGGCAAGACCGACGACCAGGCCGCCGCCGAACCCGAACCCGCGCCGGATCCCGCGGATCGCCCGTCCACCTTCGCCGCGCTGCACATCCGCAACTACCGGCTGTTCTTCTCCGGCCAGGTGGTGTCGAACACCGGCACCTGGATGCAGCGCATCGCCCAGGACTGGCTGGTCCTGCAGATCACCAACTCGCCGCTGGCGGTCGGGATCACCACGGCACTGCAGTTCCTGCCGATGCTGTTGTTCGGGCTGTGGGGCGGGCTGTTGGTCGACCGTTACCCCAAGCGCCGATTGCTGCTCATTACCCAGACCGCGATGGGTTCGCTCGCCGCGATCCTGGCCGGGCTCACCCTGGCCGGCGTCGTCGAGGTCTGGCAGGTGTACCTGATCGCGTTCGGGCTGGGCCTGGCCACGGTCGTGGACAACCCCGCGCGGCAGACCTTCGTCAACGAGTTGGTGCCGAAGTCGCTGGTCCGCAATGCGGTCAGCCTGAACTCCGGCAACTTCCAGCTCGCCCGGATGGTCGGGCCGGCGGTGGCCGGCGTGCTGATCAGCGTGGTCGGGATCGGCTACGCGTTCGCGTTCAACGCAGTCAGCTACCTGGCGGTGATCGCGGCGCTGGGTGCCATGCGGGTCCGGGACCTCCAGAAGTTGCCGCTCGTTCCGCGGGGGCCCGGTCAGCTCCGTGAAGGGCTCCGCTACGTGTGGCGGACGCCTGCTCTGCTGTGGCCCGTCGTGCTGGTGTTCTTCGTCGGCACCTTCGGCTACAACTTCGCGATCATCCTGTCCGCGTACACCAAGAACGTCTTCGACGCGGGCGCCGACGTGTACGGGCTGCTCAACACCATGCTCGCGCTGGGGTCGGTGGCCGGAGCGCTGATGGCCGCGCGTCGGGTGGCGACCCGACTGTGGGTGCTGTTCGCGGCGGCAGCCAGCATGGGTCTGGGTCTGGTCCTGCTGGGCCTGACGCCCTGGTTCATCCCGTTCGTCATCCTGCTGGTGGCGGTGGGTTTCATCTCGGTCACCTTCAACACACTGGGCAACACGTCGGTCCAGCTGGCCAGCGATCCTGAACTCCGCGGCCGGGTCATGAGCCTGTACATGCTGGTCTTCATGGGGGGCACACCCGTCGGATCGCTGATCGTCGGTGCCATCACCGATCGCTGGGGCGCGCCGATCGCGCTCGTGCTGACCGGGACAGTGTGCGTCGTCGCGGCGGGCGCGGCCGCTGTACTGGCCGCACGTTCCGCGGGGCTGGCGCTGCGCGTGGACCGCAGTGCCGGTGCGGGCCGGCGGATCGTGCTGGTGCGCAGGAAGCCCATAGGAGGATCCAACGATGGCGAACCATGTTCTGGTGGCGTCGTTGGCGCGGGTCACCGGTAACCGCGTTGGGGCCGACCTGAGACCGAGTGATCCTGAGCTGGAATGGCACGAGGGGCTCAAGCGTGTGCCGTCCACTCTGATGTACCGTCGCCATGAGTGTCGGCCACAGGGATTCGGGCAGGTCAAGCACCATCGTCCGACGGCATCCTGTGGCGACCGGCATCGTGGCCGGCATCGCGTGGGAAGACCGTCGTCAATCCGCGTCCCGGCTGTAGATCGAGTGCCGGTCTAGACGTGGCCGGCAAGTGGCGGGCGCACCCGTGGCAACGGAGTCAGCGGGCACGTCGGCGGTGACGACGGCATGCGCACCGATAATGGCTCGATCCCCGATGCGGACACCCCCGAGGACTGCAGCGCCCGCGCCGATCATCACGTCGCTACCGAGAATTGGCTGACCAGGCATTCTGCCATCACCGAGAGTTACTCCGTGATATAGCCGGAGATTGGCACCCGCTGTCACGCTCGGCCCAACCACTATTCCAACGCTGTGAACGAGGCACAGGCCGGGCCCAATGTCCGCAAGCGGGCTGATCTCGGCGCCACTGCCTCGAATTGCTCGGGCCTGCAAAGCGTAGGCGAGCGGCAACAAGCGCCCACGGGACAGCACCTGCCCGAACCGGTAGAAGATCACCGCCCGCACCCTGGGATACAGCGC
>DASQFG010000662.1:0-2528 GCA_035633315.1 Nakamurella sp.
CCCGGTGACAGTGGCTCCCGAAGGCCCCGGCACACTGCCGGCCGAGCCGGTCGACCCGGCGGCGCTGTCGGAACTCGTCAGGCGGCACGGGGTCGGCGGGCCGACCGCCAGGCTGGTGACTGCGATGGGACGCGGCTGAGTGTCGCTGCGACTGTACGTCGGGCGGGCCTGGTAATCCTGGTCGTACTTTGGTGTTCACATCATCGGACCGTCGTTGCCCGATCGCGGGCGGCCGATCCGGACGATCCGGACGATCCGGATGCCGGCCGGAATGATCAGCAGGAAGCAGCTGATGCAGATCCACCCGGTGGTCGTCAGCTGTCGGCCATTGATCAGTCCCGCTACCGCGACACCGGCAAGGAAACCCATTCCCAGCAAACACGGTCAAAGTGCTGGCAACCGACCTGACCAGCGACTGACGAGGAACCACCACCAGGAGGACGTGTGACCGCCGCAGCGCAGCCTGCGGATGAAACCGTGCCCGTCGATGCCGTCAGGTTCGCCCGGGCGGAGACCGACACATATTTCGACACCCTGCTGGCGCTGAGCGGGGGTCCTGGTCGGTGCCACCATGCCCGGCAGCCGGTCCCGGTCGACGAGCAGACCGTCATCCGGATGAACCGCGACACCCTCTACAGCACAGCCATTGTCGATATCACGGCCGGTGCCGAGCTGACGATTACGGAGGCCAACGGCCGGTACCGGACAGCGATGATCGTTGATCAGGACCACTACGTCAATCAGGTCTTCGACAGCCCGGGCCGCCCGGCAGTTCGACTGGCGATTGTGGCCCGATGCGGCAGGGTTGCCGGCGGCGGCGGTGGCGCGGGCGCTGCGGAACGGGGTCGACGCGCAACTCCTGGCAGCAGCGGGCGCGACGTTCCGGGTCCGTCCTGCGGGGCGGCAGCATCGCCTGTACCACGGCTTCCCGGGTCGGACGGCGCTCAGCGCGGCTGCACAGAGGGAACGGCTTGACTGGCTTCAGGGCGGGTCCGCCGGGAATTCTTCGACGGGTAGTGGGTCGTCGTGGCTGGTGTGGGTGTGCCCGCTCGGCGTTGTCCAGGTCGTGGTGTGTGGGCCGGTGCGTTCGGTCTGGTGTCCCGCATGCGTCTTGGCGCGGTGGTCTTTTCGACAGCGCGCCTTGAGGTTGCTGGCGGTGGTGGGACCTTCGGGGGCCGGGATGACGTGGTCGAGGTCGCCGTGGGTGGCGGACACGTGGCAGGTGTCGGGATTGCACACGCCGTCGCGGTAGGTGACGGCCAGGGCGAGTTTCCGGGAGGGGAACCTGCCGAGTTCGTTGACCTCGAGCAGGTTGCCGGTTGTGTCGGTGACCAGTCGGTGGAACAGGGTGCCGGGTCTGGCGGCGAGGTCGCGGATGGTGTCGGCGGGGATGAGCGCGGAGCGGTCGGCGAGTTGTCCTGGGGTGTTGGTGAACCCGAGCAGGGATGCGGCGGAGATGATGATGCCGATGTTGACCTGCACCGGGCGGATCTGGACGCCGGCCGCGGCTGCCGGGGCGCTGCGGCCGCCGCAGGTGCAGGGATGCACGCCGGTCGGTGCGATGGATCCGGTGTCGCCTTGCTGGGCACCGGCGGTCGGCCCGATCGGGGCGCGACCGGCGTGCGGTGGGTCGGGGCGGAACGCCGACGCCGGCAGATCCCAGTCGTCGATGCGGTCGGCGTCGAGATCCACTACGTCGGGATCCACTTCGTCGGCGCTGAGATCGGCATCGACGATGTCGGCGACCGCGCTGTCAGCGACCGCGCTTTCGGAGCCGAAATCAACGGCCATGCCGCCATCCGAACCCGTACCGGCATCGATGACCGCGCCGTCGACACTGCCGGGTACAAGGCCCGTGCATCCGTCATCGGCTTCGGCGGAGTCGGAGGTCGGCTCCGGGGCGGTCTCAGCGTCCGATCCGTCGTCACCCGGGTCGTCGTCAGTGGCGCCTTCGGCGACGGCGTCGTGGTCGACCGTGCCTT
This sequence comes from Nakamurella sp., assembly GCA_035633315.1. Lineage (GTDB taxonomy): Bacteria > Actinomycetota > Actinomycetes > Mycobacteriales > Nakamurellaceae > Nakamurella. Next base: position 1,983 of record DASQFG010000662.1, read on the forward strand.
GGCCAACGGCGTCGTCGCTGTACACGTCGTCACTGCTGTATGTCTCGTTGCCGTCCCATCGGGTCTGGCAGCCGTTGCTGATCCGGCCCAACGGCACATCGACCAGCGCATCGGCGCGGCGCTGCTGCAGGGTACGGGTGTCGCCCGGATGGGCCACCGCTGCGATGGCGGTGAGCACCCGGTCGATCGTTGCGGCATCCAGCGAAGACAGCGCGGCGCTGAGGAAGCTGACGCCGTCCAGGTCCGGGCGGACCGAGACGTACCGGTCGGCCAGCGACCGGTGGATCCGTTCGTCCTGCTCATCGGGTTCGATGCGGGCCACGAACTGGTTCAACCACCGCCCCAGCAATTCACCGGTCTTACACACAGCGACATCCACGACAACGTGGTTCAGCAAGGCCTTGGAATTGTCCCGGACGAGCTTGCCCAGGGTCCGGCTGATCCGCTCTGCCTTGTCATAGTTGATGTCCCCCGCCCGCCAGGCATCCCACGCGTCCGGCGTGTCCGCACGCAACCGGCGGCCGATCACCATTGTATTCTGCACGG
>DASQFG010000663.1:0-4721 GCA_035633315.1 Nakamurella sp.
GCGCAGCGCGCCGAACAGGTTCGTCCGGCCGTCCGCGCCCAACGCCGGGCCCAGCAACAGCTGCCGGAGCGGCACGTCGGCCGGCCCGCACGGCGCCGCGAACCCGCGCGGCAGCACCGGGTGCGCCGCGGTGTTCGGCCAGAACCACCCCGCCGCCGGCGCCTCCGCGGCCCAGGTCAGCGGCTCACCGAGCATCACCGCGTCGGCGCCGCAGGCGATCGCCTTGGCGATGTCGGCGCTGGAGTGGATGCCGCCGGCCGCGATCACATGCACGTACCGGCCGCCGGTCTCGTCCAGGTACGCGCGCCGCGCCGCGGCGGCGTCGGCGATGGCGGTGGCCATCGGGACGTCGATGCCCAGCACCTCGTCGGTGGTGGACGTCGCCCCGTCGCCGGTGCCCACGATGACGCCCGCGGCACCGGTGCGCATCAGGTGGGTGGCGGTCTGGTAGTTGGTGCAGCCGCCGACGATGACCGGCACGTCCAGGTCCGCGATGAACGACTTGAGGTTCAGCGCCTCGCCGTTGTGCTGCACGTGCTCGGCGGAGACGATGGTGCCCTGGATGACCAGCAGTTCGACGCCCGCGGCGATCACCGGGCCGGCCAGCGCCATCGCGTTCTGCGGGGACAGCCGGACAGCGACCGTGCCGCCACCGGCGCGCAACTCCCCGATCGCCTCGGTCAGCAGGTCCAACGACACCGGTTCGTGGTAGGCCTTCTGCAGGAAGGCGATCACCTCGTCTGGATCGTCGGCCTCCGACCCCTGCGTCAGCAGGTCGTCGATGACGGACTGTGGATCCCCATGCCGCGCCCACAGTCCCTCCCCGTCCAGCACCCCGAGGCCGCCGAGTTCGGCCACTCCGGCCGCCACCGCGGGCGAGACGATCGCGTCGCTCGGGTGCGTCAGAACGGGGATCTCGAAGCGGTACGCGTCGATCTGCCAGACCGTCGAGATGTCCGACGACGACCTGGTCCGGCGGGACGGGACGATCGTCACGTCATCCAGTTCGTACGCCCGCCGGGCACTGCGCCCCATGCCGATCTCGACCGTGTCGACCACCGTTCCTCCAACGCTTGAGAGTGTCCCGCGACAGGTGGCTCTGGCTGTGCGGATGACCTGTGCCGAATTCCCTGGGCGGATTGCCTGTGCGGATTGCCTGTGCCGAATTCCCTGGGCGGCCCGTCCAGCGCGCGGACCCGATCGAAGGGTAGGCGACCGGGGCCGACTGCACACCCGAGACGGTCAGCGGTCGATGTAGTTCGGCGCTTCCGAGGTGATCGTGACGTCGTGCGGGTGGGACTCCTTGAGCCCGGCCGCGGTGATCCGCACCAGCTTGGCGCCCTTGAGCGCCTCGATCGTCGGCGAACCGGTGTAGCCCATGGCCGCGCGCAGCCCGCCGACCAGTTGGTGCGCGACGTCCTGCAGGCGCCCGCGGAACGGCACCCGGCCCTCGATGCCCTCCGGCACCAGCTTGTCGTCGGAGAGCACGTCGTCCTGGGAGTAGCGGTCCTTGGAATACGACCGAGCCTCGCCTCGGGACTGCATTGCGCCGAGCGAGCCCATGCCCCGGTAGGTCTTGTACTGCTTGCCGGCGACGAAGATCATCTCGCCGGGCGACTCTGCGACGCCGGCCAGCAGCGAGCCGAGCATCACGGTGTCAGCACCGACCGCGATCGCCTTGGCGATGTCGCCGGAGAACTGCAGACCGCCGTCCCCGATCACCGGGACCCCCGCCCGCCGGCAGGCCTTGGCCGCCTCGTGGATCGCCGTGACCTGTGGAACGCCGATGCCGGTGACGACCCGTGTCGTGCAGATCGAACCCGGACCGACCCCGACCTTGACCGCGTCCGCGCCGGCATCGACCAGCGCCTGCGCACCGGCGCGGGTGGCGACGTTGCCGCCGACGATGTCCACCCGGCCGCCGATATCCTTCTGCAGCCGGGCTACCATCTCCACGACCCGAATCGAATGCCCGTGCGCGGTGTCCACCATGATCACGTCGATGCCGGCGTCCACCAGCGCCATGGCCCGCTTGTAGGACTCCTCGCCCACTCCGACGGCGGCACCGCACAGCAGCCGCCCGTCCGCGTCCTTGGTGGCCATCGGATACTGCTCGGTCTTGACGAAGTCCTTGACGGTGATCAGTCCGCGGAGCTTGCCATCGGCGTCCACCAGCGGCAGCTTCTCGATCTTGTGCTTGCGCAGCAGTCCGAGCGCGGCCTCCGCGCTGACCCCGACCGGCGCCGTCACCAGCGGCATGGTGGTCATCACCTCGCGCACCGGCCGGCTCAGATCCACCTCGAACCGCATGTCCCGGTTGGTGATGATGCCGAGCAACCGCCCGTCGGCGTCGGTGACCGGCACGCCGGAGATGCGGAACTTCGCGCACAGGTCGTCGGCCGCGCGCAGCGTGGCGTCCGGCCGGCAGGTGACCGGATCGGTGACCATGCCGGCCTCCGACCGCTTGACGATCTCCACCTGGGCCGCCTGGTCCTCGATGGACAGGTTCCGGTGCAGCACCCCCAGCCCGCCCTCGCGGGCCATCGAGATCGCCATCCGGGATTCGGTGACCGTGTCCATCGCGCTGGAGACCAGGGGCACCCGCAGCCGCACGTTCCGGGACAGCCAGGTGCTGGTGTCGGCCTCGCCGGGGACCAGGTCGGAGGCGTCCGGCAGCAGGAGCACGTCGTCGTAAGTCAGCCCGACGATGGCGAACTTCTCGTCGAAGCCCCAACTCCCGGAAGCCGGGTCACCGTCGGGGCGGGCGCCGGCGCGAGAGTCGGAGTGGGGAAACTCAGCAACCGGGGGCATGTCGACCTTCCGCAGACGCGTTCGCGGTACCAATCCGGACCACCGGCGGCGTGAGGGTCACCGGGGCTCGTTCCACCATCGTAGGCGAGCGGCGCAGCCATCCTGCCGGAAACGGGCGGCACGGTTCCGGCTGCCGCGCGCGAGGTCAGGGGGTTGCGGCCGCCGGATCGGACGACCCGGGATACGCCGGCGTCGAGGTGTCGGCGCTCGAGGCGGGAGCATCGGTGCTCGGCTCGGTGCTGGGCGGCGGGGGCGCCGGCGCGGAGTTCTCCGTGGACGTCTGATCGCTCGAGGAGGTGGTGCCGGTGGTGGGGCCGACCGGCACCGCGGCGGACGTCTCCGGAGCGGGCTCAGTGGTCACCGGGGGCGGAGTCGGCGTGACCGGCGGCGCGGATTTGGTCGGAGCGTCGGTCTTCGGTTCGGTCGGCGCCTCCATCGGCCGGTCGGTGACCGCGACGGGCGTGCTCGGGCCGGCGATCGGCAGGAACCAGACAGGCTCGACCGGAACCGACGGGCCATTCGAAGGGGTGGGACTCGAATCGGTCGACACGGGCGGCCGGTTGGACGCGATGATCACTTCCAGGATGGTGCCGAGCAGGGGCGTGCTGGCCGACGGTGTTCCGGCCGCGGCCGACAGCGGCGACGGGCTGACGGCCGGCTGCGCGGTTGTCTGGTCGGCGGCCGCCGCGGCCGCCGACGCAGCGGGCTGCGTGCTGCGCCGTTCCGCCTCGGGGATGACGTCCACCCAGAGCTTCTCCACCTTGTCGGGCATGGACGCGGGCATGTCCAGGTCATCCACGTGGCCGAGCTGCACGGTCGCCCGCATCAGGGCCTCCCGCGCGTCGTCCGGCCGGCCTGCATCCAGGGCGACCTGCACCTCGACCAATGCGTCCTTGACCTCTTTGAGCGAGTGAACCGAGTCCAACCGGTCCGACCACAGCACGCTGGCCAATGCCCACAGCGTGTCGCCCGGCACTGCTGTCCGGGATCCCACCGCGGCCGATCCGATCAGCAGCGCGCAGATGGCCGCCGCGATGAACATCGCTGGGCGCGCCGTCCGTTGCTGTCGATGCCGGCCGGCGGCTACGGCACGGGAGGCCTGCCGGATCGCGGGCACCGGCGGCAGCGGGGTCGAGGAGATCTCGTCGCGCCAGATGTCGAAGAGCTCGATCAGCGGATCTCCGCCGAGGGTGCCATCGCCGACTCCCTGACCGCCGACTTCTTTGCCGCCGACTCCCTGACCACTGACGCCGGTAGCGCCTAACCCTGCAGCGCCGACTCCCCGACCGCTGACGCCGGTAGCGCTGAACGCTGCAGCGCCGAACCCTGCAGCGCCTAACCCTGTACCCGTTGAGACGGATTCGCCGCGCTGCGACACCAAGGCGTCGATGAGCGCGTCGTCCGCGAACACGTCCGCGACATCGACAACCGGGGAATCGCCGTGTCGGCGCTTGGACCGACCGGACATCAGAGCAGCTGCTCTGACAGTTCTGTGTCGGCGGACAGCAGGAGTCGAAGTTTGGCAAGAGCTCGGTGCTGGGCGACGCGCACGGCGCCCGCGGTCATGCCGAGGGCGTCCGCCGTTTGGTCGGCCGTCAGGCCCACGCCCACCCGCAGCCGAATGATCTCCTGCTGGGTGGTGGGCAGGTGACCGAGCAGTTCACCCATCAGGTGCGACACGGAGCGCGCGACCACCCGCTGCTCGGGTCCGCGATCGGCGGACGGCCCGTCCGGGACCTCGGCAAACGGATAGGTACGCGACCGGGCGGCAACCCGGTGCGCGTCGGCAACCTTGTGGGCGCAGATTCCGAAGACGAAAGCCAGAAACGGCCGCCCCTCATGACGGAAGGTGGGCAGGGCGGTCAACACGGCCATGCACACCTCCTGGGCAACGTCGTCCGGAGAAGCCA
>DASQFG010000664.1:0-5567 GCA_035633315.1 Nakamurella sp.
CTCCGGGCTGACGGGCGGGCGAGTTACGCCGAACTGGCCCGGCTGGTCGGTCTGTCGTCCTCCGCCGTGCACGAGCGGGTGGCCAAACTGGAATCCAACGGGATCATCACCGGGTTCAGGGCGACGGTGAATCCGGCCTCCATCGGGCTCGGGGTGACCGCCTTGGTCGGCATCGAGCCCGGTGAGTACGGCAGCGACGAGACGATCTCCGCCGCGCTCGACGCGATTCCCGAGGTCGAGAGCTGCTACGGCGTGGCCGGCGACGAAGCGTTCGTCGTCCAGGTCAGGGTGGCCAGCGTGGATGATCTCCATCGCTGCATCGGGCGGCTGCGTGCCATCGAGGGCGTGGCCAGGACCAGAACCACCGTCGTGCTCGCCACTAGGTTCGAGCATCGGCCGACCGGGACGAGCACTCCGCCCACCACGAACTGACGATCGGTCGGTGGCTCTGGGGCAGGCACTCGCCGCGACTACCCTTGACGAGCAATGGACACCTACGGATCGACGGCATCTCAGGGCGAGGGTCACCCGCGCCGCGACCAGCCGGTCGAGTCAGCGCCGGTGTCACCCTCGGTCGGTGCACCGGCCCCGCCGTCGGTGGACGTTCCGGCCCCGCAGCCCGCGGGCTCGCCAACCGCAGCACCGCCGGCCCCGCCGTCGACGGACGTCCCGGCCCTGCCGATCGCCACCCAACCGTTCTCCTCCTCGGCTGACGCTCCCACTCGGCAGCCGGCGGACCCGGCCTCCGCGGCAGTGTCGGCCGACGTGTCGATCCCGCCCGCCGACGAAGTCGGTCAGGCTCACCTGTTCGGCTACCTGGCCGTGTACACCCTGCTCCGGCTGGTCCTGGTGGCGCTGCTCACCGCAGGGCTGACGATCTTCATGCCGCTGATCGTGGCCGTACTGTTCGCGATCATCATCCAGCTGCCGCTGTCCTGGTTGCTGTTCGCCGGACCGCGTCGGAGGGTGAACCAGGCCATGGCCCGATCCTCGGCACAGCGCCGGACCGAACGCGACCGGCTGCAGGCCGCCCTGTCCGGGGAGGAGCCACCCGCTTGAGACGGCCGCCGGACGGCCAACGCTGTACCGGTCGGCCACCCAGCCACACGCACTACAGTCTCGTGGTGTGAATCGCCCCGCGTCCCCGTCATCGAGTCAGGACCGGACGGCGGTGGCGGCCTTGCCGGACGCGTGGTGGGCGGCGTTGAAGAGCCGGCTGCCGGTGATGCTCGCGGATCTCGAGCGGCTGGTCCGGTGCGAGTCCCCGTCAGCGGACCTGGCCGCGGTTCGGCGCAGCGCCGAGCTGATCGCCGAGATCGGCACCAGCCGACTCGGGTCCGTCCCGGACCGGATCGAGATCGACGGCTGCAGCCACCTGCGCTGGCGGTTCGGCCGCGGCCAGAACCGGATCATCGTGCTCGCCCATCACGACACGGTGTGGCCGATCGGCTCGCTGCTCACCCACCCGTGGTCGAACAAGCGCGGGGTCATCCGTGGACCGGGCACCGTGGACATGAAGGCCGGGCTGGTCCAGGCGATCCACGCATTGGGTGTGCTGATCGATCGGGGCGCCACGCTGGACGGCGTCGTCCTGCTGGTCACCGGCGACGAGGAGATCGGTTCGGTCACCTCCCGCTGGCTGATCGAGGACGAGGCCCGCGGCTGCGATGCCTGTTTCGTCCTCGAGGGCGCCGGGCCGCGCGGATCGTTGAAGACGGGCCGGAAGGGCACCTCCCTGTACCGCGTCGAGGTCACCGGACGGGCCGCCCATGCCGGCGCCGAGCCCGAGAAGGGGGTCAACTCATCCGTCGAACTGGCCCACCTGATCCTCGCCGTGAGCACCTTGGGCGACCCGGCGCTGGGCACCTCGGTCACGCCGACGGTCGCCGGTGCTGGCACCACCACCAACACCGTGCCCGCCGCCGCGTTCCTCAATGTCGACGTCCGGGCGGGGACCGCGGTGGAGCAGCAACGTGTCGACCTCGCGCTGCGCGCGATCCCGCCGACGCTGCCCGGCAGCGTGTTGACGGTGCTCGGCGGCATCAACCGTCCGCCCATGGAGGTCAGCTCCGGGGCGGAACTGTTCGAGCGGGCGGTTCGCCTCGGGCGGCGGGACGGTCTTGGCGAGTTCACCCAGAGTTCCGTCGGCGGCGCTTCCGACGGCAATTTCACCGCGGGCATCGGGGTGCCGACGCTGGACGGGTTCGGCGCCATCGGTGCCGGCGCGCACGCCGACAACGAGCACGTGCTGGTCAAGTCGCTGGTGCCACGCTCGGCCCTGCTGGTGGCGTTGATCCGGGATCTGCTGGACCCTTCAGAGCCGTCGGTGCCGTCGGTGCTGTCGGTGCCGTCGGCCCCGTCGGTGCTGTCGGACTCGCCGCGCTGATGGCGATCTCGACGGGGGGCCGGCCCCTGGGGAGCCTGCTCTTGGACGCGGCCGCGGCGGCAGCGGCAGCCACCCGACGCGCCGCCGTCGCCATCCGGCCGTTGGAAACCCTGGAGCAGATGCAGCAGGCCTGCGTGGTGCTCGACCGGGTGTGGGAGATCCCACCGGGCCAGACATCGGAGATCCAGCCGCACCTGCTGCGGGCGCTCGGTCACGGTGGCAACTACCTGGTGGGCGCCTACCAGCCGAGCGGGTTGATGGTCGGTGCCAGCGTCGCGTTCTTCACCGAACCACTGGGAGCGGCGATGCACTCGCACATCACGGGGGTGCTGCCGGGGGCCACCGGCCGCGGTGTCGGCGCCGCGCTCAAGTGGCACCAACGGCAGTGGGCGATGGAGCGCGGACTGACCAGGATCACCTGGACCTTCGACCCGCTGATCGCCAGGAACTCCTTCTTCAACCTGACCAGGCTCGGCGCCCGCCCGGAGACCTATTTCGTCGACTTCTACGGCGTCATGCACGACGGTCCGAACCGCGGCCAGCCCACCGACCGGATGCAGGTCGGTTGGGACCTGTCCGCGGTGAGCACCATCCAGGGGCAGGCCGCGGCGCTGGACGGATCGGCCGCCGATGACGGCCCCGACGTCTCGTCATGGACTCGGGCGGGCGCGGTCACGCTGCTGTCCGCGGGCCGTGCCGGAGAGCCCGTTCGTGGTCGGGTGGCCGGCCCGGAGGTCACCCTGGCGGTGATCGGAGTTCCCAGGGACATCGAGCAGATCCGCCGGAGCGATCCGGCGCTGGCGCTGTCCTGGCGCTATGCGCTGCGATCGACGCTGGCCCTGGTGATGGCCGACAGTTCCTGGAAGGTCATCGTTTTCGCTCGCGCGGGGTGGTACCTGTTGCAGCGCGAGTCTGCCGGTGCGGCCCACGGGGGAGCCTGGGGATGAAGGTCACCGGGGTCGAGATGCGCACCATCCGGATGCCGTTGAAGAGCCCGTTCGAGACGTCCTTCGGCGTGGAATCCGAGCGCGTCGCGGTGCTGCTCAGGGTGATCGGCTCGGTGGCCGGACCGGACCAGCACCCGGTGGACGTCCAGGGCTGGGGCGAGTGCGTGGCGATGGAAGCGCCGCTGTACAGCTCCGAGTACGCCGACGGCGCGGCCGACGTGCTGCGCCGGTTTCTGGTGCCGCGGTTGCTCGATCACGTCAAGGACAGCGGTGACGTGACCGCCGAACAGATCGACGGCCTGCTGGCACCGGTCATCGGGCACCGGATGGCCAAAGCGGCGCTGGAGATGGCCGTGCTCGATGCGCAGCTGCGGGGGATCGGGCAGTCGTTCGCCGGGTACCTCGGCGCGACGCGGCAGCGGGTGCCCTCAGGCGTGTCGGTGGGTATCCAGCCGTCGGTCGCCGCCCTGCTGGAGGTCGTGGGTGACTACCTGGCGCAGGGCTACGTCCGGATCAAGCTGAAGATCAAACCCGGCTGGGACGTCACCCCGGTCCAGGCGGTCCGTGAACACTTCGGTGAACTGATCCCGCTCCAGGTCGACGCCAACGCCGCCTACACGCTGGCCGACGCCAGGACCCTGGCCCGGCTCGATGCGTTCGACCTGCTGCTCATCGAACAACCGCTGGCCGAAGACGACATCCGTGAGCATGCCGAATTGGCCCGACTCATCCGCACCCCGATCTGCCTGGACGAGTCGGTGGTCTCGGTGCGCGCCGCGGCCGACGTCATTGCGCTGCGGGCCGCCCAGGTGATCAACATCAAGGCCGGCCGGGTCGGCGGGTACCTCAACGCCAGGCGCATCCACGACCTGTGCCGGGCCAACGGGATTCCGGTGTGGTGCGGCGGCATGGTGGAAACCGGGCTCGGCAGGGCGGCGAACGCCGCCCTGGCCGCGCTGCCCGGATTCACCCTGCCCGGTGACGTATCCGCCTCCGACCGGTTCTACGAGCAGGACATCACCACGCCGTTCGTACTGGAGGACGGTGAAATCATCGTGCCCACCGGCCCAGGGTTGGGGGTCGAGCCCATTCTTGACGTGCTGGACTCGTTCACCCTGACCACACAGTGGTTGGAGCAGACCTGACGACGGCTGTCAGGCGGGCGCACCGACCGGGCGGCGGGGATCGACCGGCCGGCCGCCGCGAACGGCGACCGGGCACGCCCGCTCGCCGTCACCGCAGCCGCGCCGACGGTCACGCCGGCAGCTCGGCTGATCGGTCGGGACCCACGACGGCGGCGCCACGCAGGGACAGCGCGCAGAGGACGGCCGCGCCGAGCATGAGCAGCGCTCCCACCATGCCCACCCCGTGCACTGGCCGTGAAGGCGTCCCGGGCGTCGGCCAAGTCGACGTCTACGTGCGCGGTCAGCTGCAGTTGACCCTTGGCATCAACCCCGGTAGCAATCCCGGTAGCAATCCCGGTAGCAATCCCGGTAGCAATCCCGGTAGCAATCCCGGCAGCGGAGACTCACCGGAACCCGCGCTGCTGTACGGACGGCGCCTGGCCAGCCTGATCGACCAACAGTCACTGCCGCGGATCAGCGCAGCCCTGCTGGCCGGCGCTCTGGACGACGAGGACTCGGACATGGCCGTCGACGAGTTTGCTTTCGGGCTGGACACCGTGCTGGACGGCATCGCCGCCCGGGTCGCCAGTCGGACGGGCCGGAAAGGACACCGAGCGCAGGTCAGCGGGGAACAACGGTGACAGTGCATCGCACACCGGGGGCCCTGGCCAGCTGGGCGTCTGCCGTGACGAGGGCGCACCGCAGTTCTTCGGCCAGCGCGACGTAGCAGCCGTCGTAGCTGGTCACGTTCTCGCGCAGCTCCCACACCCGCGCGAGCAGGCCGGGGACCGGATAGCGTCGGACGCCCGCTCGCCGCCAGGCATCCAGGGCCGCCCAGGCGGCGGCCGGCGCTACCGATCCGGATCGTGCTCGACGGCGCAAGCCGTTGGCGACCTCGGCGTCGATCAGGTGTGGAACGTGCACCGCCTCCGTTGCCATCATTCGCCGTGCCTCGCCGTCGTTCAGCAGCGCCGATACCGCGGCGGAGGCGTCCGGCACGATCACTGCGCGGTCAGTGAGTGCCGGGCGACGCCAAGGTGGCGCGGGTTCGTCACGCGAATCACGGGTGGGTCAACGCTCTACTCGTTCGGCATGCAGCTCGGACACGAT
>DASQFG010000665.1:0-2367 GCA_035633315.1 Nakamurella sp.
CGACTCCGGCACGAAGATCGGCGCCAGGATCAGTAGCAGCACCAACACCGGCACGGCCATCAGGAAGACCGAGCCCCACCAATAGTGCTCGAGCAGGAACCCGCCGACGATCGGCCCCAGTGCGGCACCGCCGGAGAAGCCTGCCGCCCAGATGGCGATGGCCAGCCGGCGCTGCTGGCGGTCGACAAAGGTGTTGCGCAGCAGCGACAGGGTAGAGGGCATCAGCATGGCGCCGAAGAATCCTAGCGGGACCTTCCTGGATAAGTTGATCTTGTAAGTGCGGGCGGGGTCGGCCTGGGTGGTCTGATCTGCGGATACACGGCGTGTCGAGTTGATTTCCGACCCCGAAAAGCCTATGACCTAAAGATGGCCAGTGTGTATCCCAAGAAGATCAACGGGAAGACGTACTACTACCTGCGGGAGATGGGCTGGGTCGACGGCAAACCGAGGATGGTTTCCGAGCGGTACCTGGGCTCGGCGGCGGATATCGAGGCGGCGCTGGACCGTGCGGAGGCGGGCACCCTGCCGCAGCGGACGAAGCATCTGCGGTTCGGGGACGTCGCCGCGGCCTGGTCGATGCTGACCGAGTTGGACGTGGTCGGGGTGATCGATGCCGTGGTCGGACCGCGCCGCGCGGACGCCGGCGCCTCCGTCGGGACGTACCTGGCGTTGGCCGCGTTGGGCCGGCTGGTGGAGCCGGGTTCCAAGAGCGGTTTCGCCGACTTCTGGGCCGGCACCGCCGGGGACCGGTTCACCAAGATCAGCAACCAGGTGCTGGACCATCGGAAGTTCTGGGACGCCATGCACGCGGTGACACCATCAGCGCTGCAGGAGATCTCGACGAAACTTGCGGCGGCGATGATCGACGTGTTCGAGTTGGACACCTCCAGTGTGGCGTTGGACATGACGAACTTCGCCACCTACATCGACACCACCAACGACAAGGCACCGATCGCGCAACGCGGCAAGGCGAAACAGAAACGCACCGACCTGCGCCTCGTCGGACTGGGCATGGTGGTGACCCGCACCGGGGGGATCCCGCTGGTCTGGCACGCCTACCCCGGGAACCGGCCCGACGTCACCCAATTCCCCACCCTGATCGACCACCTCGTGCAGCACTTCGCCACCCTCACCCACGAGCGCACCGACGACCATGGCGGTGGCACTGTCGGGGTCGGCGGTGGATCCGGCGGCGGTGGGGACCCCGCGGCGATGACGGTGATCTTCGACGCCGGGCAGAACTCCGCCGCGAACCTCGCCCACCTGGCGTCGTCCGGGTTGCGGTTCGTCGGATCCGTGCCGCCCAGCGACTGCCCGGACCTGCTCGCGCTGCCCGCGTCCCGCCGCACGGTCGTCGATGAAGATCGCTACCCCGGCGTCACCGCGATCGACACCCGCCGCGTCGTCTACGGCGCCGACCGGCGGGTCGTGCTCACCCACTCCCAGCACCTGCACGACGACCAGGCCCGGTCCTTCACCGACACCACCCTGGCCAAGGTCGGCCGACGACTCGACGACCTCGCCGCCACCCTGGAACGCGGGAAAACCCGCCGCACCCGCGAACAGGTCACCACCGAAATCGGCAAGATCACCCACGACGGCTGGGTCAGTGAGGTCATCGACTGGGACCTGACCGGCGACACTCCCGCCGAGCACCGACTGACCTGGACCATCAACGCCACGAAGCGGAAAGCGTTGGAAACAAGGGTGTTCGGCAAACGGATCCTGATCACCGACCACGACAACCCCACCCCCTGGCCCGTCGCCGACGTCGTCGCCGGCTACCGATCCCAATCAGAAATCGAATTCGGCTTCCGGCAACTCAAAGACCCCCACCAGGTCGCGTTCTCACCGATGTTCCACTGGACCGACAACAACATCGCCGTGCACACCTTCACCTGCGTGCTGGCCCTGCAAATCGCCCACCTCATGCGGCTGAAAGCCGAACGGGCCGGGCATCACCTGTCCGTCCGGAACATCCTTCACACCCTGGGCGGTATCCAGGAAACGGTGCTGATCTACCCCTCCACCGGCGGACGACCCAAAGCCCGCCGCGTCACCACCGACATGAACACCGACCAACGCGCCCTCTACGACCTGTTCCACCTCCACCGCTGGGCCGCCCCCACCACGACTTAGGTCATAGGCGAAACCCACCCACCACCACCCCTGACCAGCAACAACACGACCAAGATCAAAATAGCCGGGAAACTCCCGCTAGCTCCCCGCCGCTCAGCCCATAGCGGAAGCTCCGCGGGGCGCCGAGGGCCGTCTGACCGATCGGCGCACAGGGCACGGCTGCCAACCGGGCCAGCTGATCGAGCGCAGCGTTACCCTGCGCCGGCGAATCGCTCGCCAACCCGCCCA
>DASQFG010000666.1:0-2375 GCA_035633315.1 Nakamurella sp.
GCGCTGCAGGCACTTCGACTGATCCTGGAAGAGATGGGGGTGGTGACGTGAGCGAGGAATGCCAGGGCGATGCCGCCTACGTGCTCGGTGCACTCTCACCCGCCGATCGGCAGGCCTACGAGCGTCACCTACGGGACTGCCAGGACTGCCAGGATTCCGTGCAGCGGCTGGCCGGTCTGCCCGGACTGCTGGCGCTGACCAGCGCCAAGGCGATCTCCGAAGACGACCCGCCGGTGCCGGCGACGTTGCTGCCGCTACTGGTCTCCCGGGTCGGCGCCGAAAGTCGGAAGCGCCGCTTGGTCGTCGGTGGCGTGCTGGCCGCGTGCCTGGCCGCCGTCGCGACCATGGTGTCGGTGCTGGTCTTCAGCACCGCGGGGCCGACCACTCCTACGGCGGCGGCCGTGGAGTCCGAGCCGATGACCCAGGTCGTCCCGGGTCCGATGACGGCGTCGGTGGAGCTGACCGCCAAGCAGTGGGGAACCGCGATCACGGTGGTCTGCCAATACACCGAGTATGCGGACACCACGGTGTCCTACGACCTCACCGTGATCGACGTCGACGGGAACCCGGCCCCGGCCGGAACCTGGCGGGCGGTGGCCGGTGCGAACATGCGGGTACCGATGGCCACCTCGGTGCCCGAGGACCGGATCGCCACGCTCGAGGTCCGGCTCCCGGACGGGCGAACCATCCTGCAAACCCAACGCTGACGGGACGGGCTCAGGTTCGGCGGACCGGCGACGCTGGATCGGCGTCAGCGGTCGACGTCCGCGCGTTTGCGCCGCGGGGGCCGCTGGGTCCGTCCGGCAGGCTTCAGCGGGGGAGGCCGTACCGCCGGGCCAGCACTGCGTCCGACGCCCTGGTGGGCAACAACCTTCGGGTCGCCAGCATCGACTTGGCCACGGCGTTGATCAGGTAGCGGGTGCGCGGTGTGCCGGCGGTGACGGCCTTCACGATCACGTCCGCGATGTCGTCGGCGGTGGAGGCCAATCGGCCCAGCGGACCATCATGAACCGTCGCGAACGAACCGGCGACGGCCTTCTTGTAGGCCGCGTAAGGGTCGTCGGCGGTGTCCTGGGTGCCGTCGCCCTCGCCTACCCCGTCCATCGATCCGACCGCAACGTCGTTCCACGGCGTCTTCACCGGCCCGGGTTCGATGATCACCACGTCGATGCCGAACTGCGCGACCTCCATCCGGAGCGCGTCGGACAACGCCTCCACGGCGTACTTGCTGGCGTGGTAGAACGCGCCGCCCGGCAACGTCACCCGGCCGCCCATCGAGGAGACGTTCAGGATCCGGCCCTGCCCGGCCCTGCGCATCCCGGGCAGCACCAGTTGGGTGAGCCGGACCAGGCCGAAGAAGTTCGTCTCGAACTGCCGGCGGATGTCGTCCATCGGCACCTGCTCGACCGCGCCGTACAGGCCGTACCCGGCGTTGTTGATCAACACCCCGATCGGCCCCGACTCCGCCTCGATCGCCTCGACGGCCGCGACCATCGAATTTTCGTCGGTGACGTCCAGCGCCAGCGTGTGGATGCCCTGATCGGCGAGGTCCTTGATCGACTCGAGCCGGCGCGCGGTGGCATAGACCGTGCGGCCCGCGGCGTGCAGCGCCAGCGCCGACGACCGGCCGATGCCGGACGAGCTCCCGGTGATCAGAATCGGGCCGGTGGGTGCGGTCTTGGCCATGGTGCGTCCTCCACGTGATCGTCTCTAACTGGTTGGTTACAGACCCTGCCACAGGCCGTCCAGCCTGTCAATAACCAGTTAGTTACGGTAGCGTTCCCGCCATGCCTCCCGATTCGACCGATACCCGACGCCGCCTGCTGGATGCGGCGTTCGAGGAGTTCGCCGCGCATGGGCTGGCCGGGGCGCGGGTCGATCGGATCGCCGAGCTGGGCAAGGCCAACAAGCGGCTGATCTACGCCTACTACGGCAACAAGGAGGAATTGTTCGACACCGTAATGGTGCGCTCGTTAGGAGTGCTGACCGACGCGGTGCCGTTCTCCGCCGAGGATCTGCCGGGCTACGCGGGCGCGCTGTTCGATCACATGATCGCGCACCCGGCCATGGTGCGGTTGACGATGTGGAAACTGCTGGAACGGCCCGATGTCTCGCCGGAGGAGACGGAGGCCTACCGGCCCAAGGTGGCGGCGGTTGCCGACGCCCAGTCCGGCGGCCGGCTGGCCCCGGACGACGATCCGGTGGACGTGATGATGCTGGTGATCGGACTGGTCGCCTCGTGGTTCACCAACTCCCCGGCGCTGCACGCCCTGGCGGGCGGTGATCGCACGGAGCCGCAGCGGGTGGCGGAGCACCGCGCCGCGCTGGTGCGAGCTGTCGGCCAACTGGCCGCGCAACGGCCGTAGCCGCGGACG
>DASQFG010000667.1:0-2942 GCA_035633315.1 Nakamurella sp.
GTGACGATCCCCGCGTCCGGCTGCGGTGTGAGGGTCGCCCAGGGTCCTGGACCGGGTGCCGGTGGTGGTCTAGGTCGCTGGGCCGTGGTGACGTTGTTGGTGGATCACCAGCGTCCGCGGTCCCAGTTCGACGAAGTCGGCTTCGCCGAGCGCGTCGATGATCGCGTCGAGGTTGGCCTGGACCAGCGCGAGGAGTTCGGTGTTGGTGATGTTGCCGGTGGCGACGACCAGTAGCCGGCGCGGTGACCCCGACAGCAGGTGACCGTCCCGGAAGTCCCGGTCCTTGGTGACAACGACCCGGGACTCACCGTCGGCGATCTCGGTGATCTGCGTGTCGGTCGTGTGGTTGCCCATCGGTAGCGCGGAGGTGTGCACGGCGTCATGGCCGGCGTGGCGCAGGAACCGGGCGAGTCGAGCAGGAAGCTGGGCGTCGATGAGGAACTTCACGCGGCGCCGAGTGGAACCACTCGGCCGCCGCCGGCGGTGAGTGCCCCGAACTCCAGGGCGGCCAAAAGGTCGTCGCGCTCGAGGTCGGGATAGTCCTGGAGCACGTCGTCGATCGTCATGCCCGACGACAGCAACTCCAGCAGGTTCCCGACCGGGTACCGCATCCCACGCACCGTCGGCTGGCCGTGGCAGACCGATGGGTCCGACGTGATCCGCGACAGCCTGGACATGAGCCGACGGTACCGCCGGCGCAGATGCCGACACCACCCCGCAGTCGACAGCGCCGCATCGCGACGTGGTCCGCTGCCCTCAGCGCTGCGCGACGCCGGCGCTCGTGGACCGCGCGGGTCGACAACAGTGCGGTGGTACCGGTCACCGGGCGTCTGCCTTCCTCCGCCTGACCCACCCCCCTTTCCCGCCCACCGGCCGGGCCCGGTGACACGACCAACCGTCAGGTGCCGCGCCCCGGGGACCGCAAACTCCTCCCTGACCAGCGACTACCCAGGCGGGCCGGCGAGACCCTCGCGGCGCACGTCCAGGCGCGGCCGCGGGGGCCGCGGATCGATGGACCGCATCTCGGCGTGCGAGTCCTGCAGGAGGGGCGATCCACCGGTGTGCGGGTCCGACGTTGGCATGATCGGTGTCATGACCACTGCGAGCACGACGTCGGAGCCCGCGTCGCCGGGTGACGCTGAGAAGGCCGCCGCCCGGGCGGTCATCCAGGCGCTCGCCGCCCAACAGGTCCGGCACGCCGCCGGCCGGTGGCTGACGAGTCGGGAGATCGCAGTCCTTGGCCGGGAACTCGCCCGCTCGATCGACCGGTACGAGGTGCTGCACCGGCGTCCCCCGACCTGGGCGGAGGCCCTGGCCGGCGTCGACCCGGTGCTGCTGGCACCGCTGCACGCGGTCCCGGACGGGTGGCCATACCGGCCGGCGTTCTGGCGGCGGGAGCTGCGGCAACACCTGATGGCGGAACTGCGCAGGACGCGGTGGATCACCTACACCCGCACCCCGCGGTCCCTGCAGCCCGGTGAGCAGGGCCGCGGCTGGCTCCGCAGCGCCCGCCCGTTGCCCGATACCGCGGTGGTCACCCGCATGTCATAGACGGCACGGCCGGGGTCGCGGCGTCCCCCGGGGGCCGGCGTCGCCCCGGTCGGTCCGGACGGTGGGCCCGTCCCCGGTGGTGGTGTCGCGCAGGTCCGGGTCGCCGGGCGGGGTCAGGAGAGGACGACAACGGTGGGTGTGCGGGACGTGGCGCGGCTGGACCGCGAACTCGACGCGGTGCTGGGTGCCCGGCCGCGGGATCCCGCGGCCTGCGCGGACGTGCTGGGACGGGCGGCGTTCGCCTGTCGCACCGACCCGGCCGCGGCGGAGCAGTGGGTGGAGGCCGAGCTGCTGGACGAGCTGGCCGACTGCTACGAGGCGCTGGGCCGGGTGGACGAGGCGATCACCGTGATGCGCCGGGCCCTGCAGGTCGGGTGGGCCGGGGTACCGGACGGGCGGTGCCGGATCGCGGAACTGCTGATGCGGGACGGCCGGGTCCAGCAGGCCACCGACATCTGGGAGCAGGTCCGTGCCGACACCCCCGACGATGTGTGGCTGTACAACAACGCCGGCGTGGAATACGCGGAGATCGACGACCACGAGACCGCGCTGACCTGGCTCACCCGGGGCCTGCGGCTGGCGATGGCCACCGGTGACCCCGAGGGCCTGGTCGAGCAGCTCGCCGACCTGCGCGAGGAATCACTGTCCGAACTGGGCCGCCGCGAGGACCAGCTGCAACGGGACGCCGAGGAGTTCCTGGACAACCCACCGCCCCCACCAGGACGGCGTCACCGGGCAGTCGGCACCGCCCCCGCCGCGCCGCGGTCGGCCACGGCGCCCACGGCATGGCCCCCGGGCGCGCTCGCGCTGCCAGCCACTGCCACCGCACCGATCGCGCAGGACCCAGCGCGCCGGCCGACGCAGGTCCCGGTGGCGTTCGCGTGGTTCCCCGCCACCGACTACCCGCAGGCGTTGCGGCGCTGGCCGCAACTGACCCAGCAGGGCCCCGCGAAGGGCGCCGCCGATCACGCCGCCTACAACCTGGCCCTGCAACGCACCCTGACCCAGTACGCCGACTCCGGTTCCTCCCGGCTGCACGTGGCCGCGGTCCGGGTCGAACCGTTCCTGGCCTGGTGCCAACAAGCACAGCGGGACCCGGCCACCCCCGATGCCCGGTCCGGGTACGCCGCGGAACTGCTCCGCCGAGCCGACCCCGCCGTGGTCGCCTGGCCGCCCGGCCGGAACCAACGGTGCTGGTGCGGATCAGGCCGAAAGTACAAGCAGTGCTGCGGATCAGCCGCCCGCTGACCCCACCGGCACGACCCGCTATTCCGCGTCAGCGCCAGCATTCGGCGTCGTCCGGTGCCGCGCGCGGTGCGCCGCCGTCCGGCACGCGCCGCCGCAGTACCTGGCCGGCCGGCCACCCCGAGCACCATCGATGCGCAACGGCT
>DASQFG010000668.1:0-5363 GCA_035633315.1 Nakamurella sp.
CGGCACCACGAGAACCACCACACCGCAACAACAATGACCAACCGCCCATACCTGCGGGGCAACCGAACCGAGTCATGCTCGTGCCCCACCGTTCAGTTCAGTGAATGCGACGAGCCCGTCGCCGTGACAGACCTACTCGCCCAAGCCGTGATCACCACAACCAAACCGTGATCCCCGTCCGTCACCACCCACTTGGGCCCTGCCCACGCCCCACAGCCCGGTGGGCAGTTTCGTGGCCACCAGCGGGCAGAAACAGTGGCCACCAGTGGGCAGGTTTCATGGCCGCCGGTGGGCAGAAACCAGTGGCCCTTGACACGGTCACCCGAACAAGTCGAAGCACTGGGTCGTCGACCGGTACTTCGGCGCGTTCAACAAGTCCCGGCGGGATCGGTGGTTGTTCGGCGACCGCGTCAGCGGTGCCTACCGCACCAAATTCGCCTGGACCGGCATCGTCCGACACCGGATGGTCAAGGGCGGGTCATCTCCGGATGATCCCGCTCTCGCCCAATTAATGGGCCGACCGCCGCGGAGTTCCTCCGCCGCTGGACCAGCTCAGCCTGCGTCTGCTGAAGACCCAGGCGGGGGCGTGTCCCAGCTGCGGGGACCTGCTTCCTACACGCCGACCACGCCGCAAACTCCCGCCGCATGGGAGCAGCGGGTTCGCGTCACCGGCAAGGCGCTGCGCAAGCAGAGCCTGACCTACCGGCGACGCGACGGGTCGGGCGAGACCAACAGCCTTCGCCTCGTACACGTTCGATGCTGCGGTAGCCACACCGCCGCGGCACCAGCCCACGATGACGCGATCGTCCTCAGCCACCGGAGCGGTCAACACTGACCTGCCTTCGAGCCTTCGGGGCTTGCTTGAGCCGGATGCGCGGAAACGTGCCAGTCCGGTTCTCAGGGGGGCCGGGCCTTTGCCAGGGGTTCAGGCAAACTGAAGGATTCTCGGGGTTAACTCAAGGCTGTTCGGGGGCTTTCGGGCTGTTCGGGCCTTGGGTTCGTGGTCAACTCGCGGGGCCGTGTTGTTCGGCGGGGGTGGTGAGCAGTCGTCGTGCGGCGTCGGCGTATCGGATGGCGGTGGTGTCGTCGATGCCGAACACGGCGGCGAGGTGCAGCGGGTCCGGTCCGCGGGTGAGTGCCTCGTCGAGCTGTCGGTCGATGCGCAGCGCCTCCAGCCCGGCGGCCCGGCCGCGGAACGGGGTGGTGAGTGCGTTCTCGCTGACGGGCCTGGTGTTCGAGGCGGTTTGCTTGTTGATGATCAGGTGCGGGTTGGTGGTGCCGGGCCAGCGGCGCCGTCGCTCGGTCAGCCACTGGCTGATCGCGTGGTGGGTCAACTCGTCCAGCGGGCGGGTCACGCCGGCGATGGTCAGCCGCCGGTTGGGCAGGTCGACGTCGTCGATGGTCACGGTCCGGATGGCCTCCGGGCGGGCGGCGTGCACGGCGGCCAGGATCAGGGCGAGCCGGGCGGCGGGGGTCCTCGCCGCGGCGGTGGCGTCGTCGATCGCCGCCGCGGTCAGGGGCATGATGACCGGCTCGGCCTCGCTGGGGCCGGCCCGGATGCCGGCGGCCGGATCGGCGAAGATGGTGCGAGATGCCTTGCAGTATTGAAACAGTGACCGCAACGCGATGAGTCGCTGGCGACGCCGGTATCCGGTGAGGCCGGCGATCGCGGCGGTGACATCGGCGCGGGTGATCTCACGGAGGTGATCAGAGCGGGTCGACCATTCGGCGAGCACCGGGTGGGCGCTGCGCACATAGACGCGGACGGTGTCGCCGGCGCGGGGGCGGCTGCGCGGGCCGCCGTGGCGTAGTCGGCTGATCCAGCCGCGGGCGTCGGCGGCGATGCCGGGGGCGAGGTCGGCCAGTTTGTTCTCGCACCAGCCGTCCAGGGCGGCGGCCCGGTCGTCGTGGTAGAGCCCGATCCGGTCGAGTACTTCGGCGGTGCGGGTGATGGAAGGGCCGTAGCGGTGCAGGATGCCGACGAGTTCGGAGTGGGTGAACTGGACCGTCTCGGGGTGGCCGGACAGGCAGATGACCAGGGCCCGGTCCAGTTCCGCGGCCAGCTTGGTGTTCCAGCCGCGGGTTTCCGCGATGGTCGCCGCGACCCGCCGTGCCCGCACCAGGCAGGGGTTGTCCGGTTCGGCGTGCAGGCCGTGGTCGAAGGCCCGCGTCGGGCCGGGCAGGTGCATCTGCAGCTGGCCGCCGTCCGCGTCGCGGACGGGCCGTATGGGGGCCTCGGCCGGTGACGCCTTGCCGAGCGCGGCTCGCCGCCGCACGCCCGACCGGGGACCGCGCATCTTGTTCGTCCCGGCGAAGAACAGCTGGTGATGCCGCACTGCTGCCAGGTCGACGGCGGTCACCGCGGGCGGGTCCGCCGCCTGCAGGGCCGCCTGCAGCCAGCAGGCCCGGCAATAGTCGTGCTTGACAGGCAGCGTCCGGCCACAGCCGCTGCACGGGGCGGCCGGGTGTCCGCGCCGGAAGTCGTAGCAGCCACGGCAGCACCCCGCATACATCACGCCCCACGCGCCGCAGTCCGGGCACGACGAGATCACCTCGGCTGCCTTCCCCGACCGGCGTCGTGCCCTGCTCATGGTGGGGCTCACTCCGGCGGTGGCAGTGACCGGCCGTCACGACGTCTCGGCGTCACCGCCGACGCGGTCGAGGTGTTGACCGCCGCTTGCCGTTCGGGCCGGCTCGCGGGGTCTGGGACCGTGTCCGGCTCGCGGATCAGGATCTGCTCGACCGGGCAGTCCAGCACGGCGCAGATGACATCCAGGTCGTCGAGTTTCACGCTGGCCGGTTGACCCGACCACAGCCCCGACATCTTCCCGGCGCTGATCACCAGGCCGCGTTCGGCGAGCATCCGCTGCAGCTCGCTCGCCTTCCAGATGCCCCGATTCGCCGCGGCCAGCCGCAGGTTCCACCTCAACTGCTCAGCCCCTTCAACCGGTCGGCGGCACGCTGTTGCCCGGCCACCCAGGCATCCTCGACATGCGTGCGGTGAACGTGAACGTAGTTCATCGTCGTGGCGATCCATGCGTGCCCCAGCGTCTCTTGGATCGCGATCAGATCCATGCCCCCGAAATAGAGTTGGCTGGCGCAAAAGTGGCGCAGCACATGCGGAGTCAGCCTGGCCGACCAGTCGGGCAGATGCGCGGCGGCGGCGTCGGCCAGCGGTGCCCGCAGGCCCTCCGTCCCGATCCGTGCCGACGTGCCGTCGGCGTTGTGACGTTCGGAGCAATACAGCGGGGCGCCGGGCCGGTCCGGGTCGTCACCCAGCTGGGACCACACATCCTGCACGAACCACCGCAACGTCCGATCCGCACCGTTGATCAACGGCACCATCCGCTCCCGCGGCCCCGAACCACGGGCCCCCTTGCCATGACGGACATGGATCTTGCCGAACCGGCCCAGCTCCCACTTGATGTCGGCCAGGTCCAGGTGCCGGACCTCGTTGACCCGCAACCCCACCTGCGACATCAACTTTGCCGCGGCGAAGTTCCGGGCCATCGGGGCGAACTTCCGGCACGTCGCCAACTCCGCCCGCCACCCGGTGAACAGACACCGCACCTGTTCCGCGGTCGGCGGGATACGCAGCGCCGGCCGCCGCTGCCCGCGGGGTCGGTTGATCTCATCGATCGGACACTGGGCCACGATCCCGGTCATCGCGTGGATCTGCACCCGGTGCCGCAACCCGATGAACTCGAAGTATGTGCGCAGCGCCTGCGATCGGCCCAACCGGGTGTTCACCGGCGCCGTCCGCAGCACCGTCCCGAAGTAGGTGTCGGCATCGGCGGGCGTCATCTCCCACAACGGCCGGTCAAGCCAGGCCCGCACCTGCTCCAAATGACTGACGTCGCAACGGATCGTGCTATCGGACAGGCCGGCCGCCGAGCGGGCCAGCACGAACCCAGCGAACACGTCGGTCTCGAAGTCTGCGACCTCCTCCGGGGCCGGCTCCGGCTGCGCATCCCGAAGGTCTCGCACCACCGCCAATTGCGCCATCGTGCCACCTTGCCTTCACCGCTATCACGGGACCGTCACGTCCGATGAACACTATTCAGGCTAGGTGAAGCCGCTTCACGGAGCGCTTCGACACACCGCGCACCGAAGGACCAGCAGGTCACAACCCCGGAACGCATCCAGAGCGCCACGTCCCCTACAGCGAACTCAAGGGTTATCTATTAGAAACGGACTGGGAGCAATCCCGGAACCGCGCCTCAGGCCGACTCATCCGAGATCACCCGGACCATGATCGGCATACTTCGCCAGGATGACATCCAGGATCTGCCTGGCTTGCGGAGCGAATCCACTCAGAAAGTTCTGCTGGGTAGCGGTGAATTGGGCAAGACGGTCGGACCGAGTCCGCAGCGGGGCATCGAATGCCAACCGCAGCAGGACATCCAGGGATCTGCATCGCCATAGTTCAGCCGGAGCGCCAGCTCTTCGAGGGTAAACGGCATGTGCACGCCGAGGGCCGCGATGAGCGCTCGCCGGCTGGCGGCGTCCGCCCACTGCTTCCGGAGGGACCTGGCGTCATATCCCAAGTCGAGGATCTGCTTCTTTGCCCAGGACTCGATCCTGATCGCACGGAGCCTGAAGTTCGCATCCGGCTCGACGACGTACAGGTACTCACCGAGGACGGTGACGTCGATACCTCGTACGACATGCTTCGTGCCGCGACGTGTGATCTCATCCTCGAGGCCGTCGTCATCGATGATGGCGCCGTCGCCAGGACTCGGCAGGTCCGGCTGCGGGAGAGTGCCGCCCGGTTCGACGTCGAAGCCGGCCTCCGGTTCAGCGACCTCCACCGCATCGTCGTCGTCAGACTCGTCGACGATCTCGACCGGATCGACTATCGGGTCGTGAGCGTCCGTAGTGGTCGTCGTACTGCGCACCGGTAACCCGTCAAAGGTATTGTCCTCGAACAGCGCAGTGACACCGGTGAAGTCGATAATGGTGAAGAACTCCTTGCCTTGCTCCTCGGCGAGCCTGGTTCCGCGTCCGACCATTTGCTTGAACTTCGTCATCGAGTTGACCGTCGTGAAGAACACCACATGCAGGCGCAGAAGTTCCATGTTGACCACGGCAACTGGCAGCGCGTCGATCGTGGGCTCTTGTCCCACAGTTGCTGCGGGGTTTTGAAGCGCGCAACCGCGTGCTGCGTGCCGGCAGCCAAGTCGATCTCGATGATCTTGTGACCGTTGGTGGCGTAGACCATGGGCAGGTCGAGCCGTTTTCCGTACTCCTTGGCCTGCTGGACGCCAGTGCGCTCATCGCGCATCGTGCGCTTGACCTCGATCACGGAGATCGGGTGGCCGCCTGATGCCGCCCCAGCGGGTCTGTGCAGCAGAGCAATATCA
>DASQFG010000669.1:0-14689 GCA_035633315.1 Nakamurella sp.
GGAGTGCGCAGTAGAAACGGTCGGCGGGTATCCCGGTTCCACCGGGGCTCCCCGCTGGCCCGTTGGCAACGGCGAGCTGCAAGGCCTGGCAGTCTGTGCCCATAGCCGCTCGAGTCCCGTGAAGGCCCCGAATGTCCCGCACAGCGTCGCTCACCAGGCCCCGGGTGCACCCCTGCGTGGGGGCTGCCGCGTGTTGACCACCAACTTCGCCCGGGTGCTGGGTCCTTCGCAGACCGCTCAGGTGTCCCGCGTGCTCGCGGCGGACCCGATCGCGGGGTGCATGGTGGCGGCCCGGTTCGAGCAGGTCGGGATGAACGAGGCAGCGCTCGGCGGGCAGTTCTGGGGCGTGGCCGGCGGCCGCGACGGGCTGATGTTCGCCGGCGCCTCGATGGTGCCGCTGGCCGGTGATCCAGCCGCGATGCGATCGTTCGCGCACATCGCCGGACGGCGCGGGCGCAAGTGCGCCACCATTCTCGGACCGGCGGACCTGGTGCTGCCGTTGTGGGAGCGGCTCGAACCGCGGTGGGGATCGGCCCGGGACGTCCGGGCTGATCAGCCGTTGATGGCCTGCCCGGGTGATCCGTTCGGTCCGGTCGACCATGACGTCCGGCTGGTGCGACCGGATCAGCTCGAGGTGTACTTCCCGGCCGCGGTGGCGATGTTCACCGAGGAGGTCGGGGTGGATCCGCGGATCGGCGACAACGGCCGTGGCTACCGGACCCGGATCGCCGACCTGATCGCCGGCGGCCGCGCCTTCGCCAGTTTCGACGGCGACCGGGTGATGTTCAAGGCGGAGATCGGGTCGCTGTCCCACCGGGTGGCTCTGATCCAGGGGGTGTGGGTCCATCCTGACCTGCGCGGCCAAGGCCGGGCCGCCCCCGGCATGGCCGCGGTCGTCCGGGCGATCCAGCACAACCTCGGGCGGGTGCCCAGCCTCTACGTCAACCAGTACAACCAGCGGGCGCTGCACGCGTACCGGCGGCTCGGGTTCCAGCAGGTGGGCAGGTTCGCCTCGGTGTTGTTCTGACAGACACCCGGACGGCAACCGCAGGTTGGCCGTGGCCCCGCGGACGGTCGCGGTCCGGGACGGCCACGGCGACAGGCGGTTGCGGCGCTTGACCCTGCTCATCCCCGGGTGACCGCTACTGACATCCTGGGCGCGGCGTCGATCACCTGTCCCCTGCGGCATTCTCACGCATCGGTGTCGGCCCGGCACGAGTCCTGCCAACCACCCTGCGACCCACGAATGCGGCCCGAGGTTCTGCCGACGACGACGTCCCATCCCGGTGACCGTCCGTCGATTCCATCGTTAGGGTTGTAACCCTGGTCGCTGTCGAACGCCGAGTAGTCACATTGTCGCCGGTGGTCGATCGTTTCCCATCGGGGTGGCATTCGTGGCGCGCGGCCACGGTTTCGGCTCCTCTTCGCGGTGGAGGGTGGATCATTCGGGACATTCGAGCGTGATCGACGTGCCGCTCTGGGCGGCAGCTCGACCCGATATCCGTCACGCTCAGTCAGGGCCTCCGGACGAAGGGTGACAGGACCGCCCGACCGTGGCAGGGTCGGTGTTGGTTGCATCACCGTCACTACACGATCGTTGCGGTCGCACGGGCATCCCGCGGTGACCACGAATGTGCCTGCTGTATCAGTTGTCGGTCGGCGGGCGGCCACTCATTCACTTCCTCCACCGAAGTTGGGGAAGGTTCGTCGACACTCCCGGCCAGACTTGTTCGTTCGCCCTACCAGAACCGGATCGGTGGTGCGCTGTGGGCAGACCCGAATACCAACGAGAAAGCAGGGATCCGATCGCTGCCGCCGAGGCACCAGAGGACGTGTGGTCCGTGGTGGCTCGGGCCAGAACCAGCGATGCTCCCCGGACGGTGGCCGCCGCCCGGAACGCGGTGTTCCGACGGTACCTGCCGATGGCCCGTACGTTGGCCAACAGCCCCGGCCCCGAACGCCGGCCGGTTGATCCGGTGAGAGCCGAACAGGCCGCCGAACTTGGCTTGGCCCAGGCAGTCCTGGGGTGGCGGCGACCGGACAGCGGCGGGTTCGAGTTGTTCGCGAGCATCGCCATAGCGGCACAGTTGGAACGCATCGCCGGCTGAACCCGGGCTCGGCCCCGGTCGGCCGTTCGGCGGGTGGACCCGGGGTCGGCGATCACCGGTGATTCGGCCCCGAGTAGGGGAAGAGTCGTTTCCCGCCCCACTCCCGGGCGCGGCCATGCGCCGCGCCCGGGAGGGCCATTCGTTCCAGGGAAGGCATTGCTTGATGAATGATCTGGCGACGGTCCAATCCCTGCGGGGCGTCTCCTTTCCGGCACGCCCGGAGGGCCCCGCGCACGCGGCGGCGACCGGGGCGGACCGGTCGGTCGTCCGCGTCGCGCGGGACGTGATGACCCGCGACCCGGACCGGGTCGCGGGCAGCGACTCCCTGATCGAGGTCGCGTACACGATGCGGAGCCTGTTGGTGGCTTTTCTGCCGGTCTGCGACCAGGACGGCAACCTGCTGGGCCTCATCGCGCTGCGGAACCTGCCGCGCGTCGTGCGCGGCGCGGACCCTGCCGGGGTGACCGCGTCCACGCTCGCGGAACCGGCGGTCACGATCGGGGTGGATGACCCCGTCGATCACGTGTCGGAGCTGATGGCCGGGCAGCGGATGTGGCTGCTGGCGGTGCTCGACGGCCGCCGACTGGTCGGAGTCATCCGCTACATCGCGGTTCCCCTACCGGCGATCCCCTCGGTCCGCGAACCCCACCCCGTGGCCGCGGCGGTCGAACCGAGCCCCGCGAACCCGATCCCGGCCCCCGGCGGCGGGTTCGCGTGGATGCTGGCGAGCACTTCGCCGCGTCACCGTCCCCGCGGGACCCCGCTGGCCGGCGCCCGGCGCGCCGGATGACCAACGGTGACAGGCCCTCGGCGCCAAGGAGTTTCAGCATGACCGGCAGGCCGCGAGGTGGGTGCGGCGGCCCTGTTCCTGAGGAGTCAATCGCGGGCCATCTGGTCGAGACACACCGTCACGGCCAGCATGAATGCCTGGTTCTCGCCGTCGGCGATCTCGACGCCATAGGTGTCCCGCACCCGGAACCACTTCTTCGAGATGGTCGCGACGGTGTCCCCGTCACGTTCGATCTCATATTCGTGGTCCACGAAGTTGCCGTGCGCGGTGAGGTCCTGCCCGCCCTCGACGTCGATCTTGTACCGGTCACGGATGCCGATCAGGGCCTTGTGCACGGTGGCCTCGGTGTTCCCGCAGTCGATCTTCATGCTGTCCCGGATGTGCAGGGCGCGTTCCTTGATCGTGGCGACCTCGTTGCCGGAACCGTCCTCGAGGACGAAGGTGTCGCGGACGCGAAAGGCCTTGCCGTCGACCTTGTAGACCTTCTCGCCCGAGGCGTTCTCGATCCAGAAGTCATCCCCGATCGACATCAGCTTCTCGCGCATCTGATAGCGCTGGGGCGGGGGTTGGTCGTTGTGATGGCGGAAGAGTCCCATGACCGCCAGGATGGTCCGGCCGGGCGCGGTGCGTCATCGCCTGTGGCGGATGAAATCAGGCCTTTCGAATCGGGGGGAAATCGTCCGAGACACCTGGCAACGGCGGTCCGGCCGCGAAGGTGGTCTCCAGGTCCGACGTCGCGTGCGCCGCCGTCAACTCCGCCAGGCAGGCGCCGAGCCAGCGGTACACCCACTCCTGGGCCAGCGGCCGGGTCTCGCAGAACACGATGGGCACCGAAGGGAACCGGGCCTGCGCCTCCGCGACGGCCTCCGCCACTCGCGCGCCGGGGACGTGCGTGAGCGCGAAGAGCCGGCTGTACCTGTCCTCGACGACCAGGGCGGCCCGCGGCAGCGCGCTGAGCTCGGCGAGCGCGTAGGTGAGCTTGCCGGACAGCAGGCTGCCCGCCAGGTCCTCGACCGTCTTGCGTTCGACGGACGCGATGACCTGATCGTCCAGTTCGACGGCGTAGTCGCCGGCGGGCAGTCGCCGGCGCCGGGTGCTCGCCTGCTGATGCCGGAAGGTGTACGGATACTTCTCGGCCGTGTCCACCAGGATGTCCAGTACCAGCCCGGACGCGCGGGCGGTCGGCACCCGCACCGCCGGCCGTGCCTGTTTGGACGTCCTGGGCGACTGCCAGAAGATCATTTCCCGGCCCCGCGCCTGGGTGATCACCAACTGGGATCTGTTCTCCCGCGGGCGTTCCAGCACCAGGTCGATGGCCGGACCGCGACGGCTGCAGGATCGCACCGGCAGTTGCTCGATGATCTCGGCGTCGGCGGGCCAGCCGTCGGCGCGATGGCAGTACACCTTGCTCTCCCGCGGCCAGGTGGCGCGGGATTTGACCACGATGCCGCCCTCGCCGAGGGGGATCCGCACCAGGAACGGCAACGACGAATCCGGGTCCGGGTTTCGGGCGATGAGCAGGTCGGCGTGCACACCTGTCAGGTTCTCACGGCCGCCGCGGCCGCCGCGGCCGCCGGGGCCGACGTGGCCGACGTGGACCGATGGGAATCGGGGTGGGATCCGTTTGCCGTGGTGCCGTTCGTCGTGGACGGTATCGCCCGCCGGCGGCCGGTCATGGTCGCGGTCCACAGCCATCCAGCGGTGATCGAGCACAACGACTACCGCGGCAGCATCACCTCGGGCGCCGGGCGCTCGGCGCCATGGGGACGACGGTGCGGATGCGCTGCACACGGTGACGGTGTGATGGCGGGGGCGTGAGAAAGCCCTGCGATGGCGTGGTTCCGGCCGGGTTGTCGGTGCCGCTGGGGATACTTGACCGCATGCCCCGTCACCGCTTCCGCACCCGCCGACCCGGCTGGGCGTTGCTCATGGCGCTGTGCGCCCTGCTGGTTGCGGGGTGCTCGAGCACCACCGACACCCCCACCGGCCCCGACCAGCAGATCGCGGCCTTCACCGCCGCCTGGGGGCAGCTGCAGACGGACGAGGCCGCGAAGCTCACCTCCGACGAGGCGGCCGCGTCCCTGATGCTCGACAACGTCACCCGCAATCTCGCACCGGACACCCTGACCATCACCCCGGGTCCGATCAACCGCACGAGCGCCGACACGGCGACAACGACCGTGACGTACAGCTGGGTGCTTCCCGACGCCGGCACGTGGACCTACCCGGCCACCTGGACCTGGCGGAACACCGGTGGCGACGGGGGCTGGCTGCTCGACTGGTCGCCTTCGGTGATCCAACCCAAGCTCGGCGAGCGGCAGACGATAGCCACCAAGATATCCTCCGCGCCGCAGGGTGCGATGGTGGACCGGAACAACCTGGAACTGGTCACCCCGGTGCGGGTGTACTCGGTGGTGCTGCTGCCGGGCCAGGTGCCGGACGTCGCGGCCACCGCGGCGGCGCTGGCACCGGTGCTGGCTCCCTTCGACTCCGGCATCACCACGGACAGCATCGTGGCGGGCGCGGCTGAAGCGACTACTGAAGCGACTACTGAAGCGACTGCGGTGGTGACGGCCGACCCCACCGCCCCGCCGAGCGGGTCGGCGATCCCGGGCGAGACACTTGCGCCCTCCAGCGCCGCGTCAGCGAGCGCGGACCCCGGCGCGCCGGTCGACCCGAAGTCGGTGCAGTACACCGTGATCAATCTCCGCGAGGACGACTACCAGAAGGTCAAGTCGCAGCTGGACGCGATCCAAGGGCTGAGCTTCCCGTCGCAGGTGCGGAACCTGGCGCCCACCAAGGACTTCGCCAAGGCGCTGTTGGCCGAGGTCAACCAGGCGACCGCCGAACGGATCACCGGCACCGACGGGTGGAAGGCGCTCACGGTGGATTCCACCGGCGGCGCGCTGGAAACCCTGCAGGACGTCCCTGCCGTCCCCGGCCAGCGGGTGGTGTTGACCCTGGACAGCGGCATCCAGCAGGCTGCGGAAGCATCACTGACGAAGTTCGGGCAACCAGCGGTGCTGCTGGCCATGCAGGCGTCGACCGGGGAGATCCTGGCTGTCGCGCAGAACTCCGCGGCCAACGCGCAGGGCATGCCGGCGCTGACCGGCCAGTACCCGCCGGGCTCGACGTTCAAGGTGGTGACGGCCACCGCCGCGCTGGAGCGTGATCTGATCGCGCCCGGCCGCGAGGTCGACTGCCCTGGATCGACTGTCATCGACGGGCGGCAGATCCGCAACGCCCACGACTTCGCGTTGGGCACGGTGGATTCGACGTTGGCGTTCGCCCGCTCGTGCAACACCACCTTCGCCAACCTGGCCTCGCAGATGCCCGCCGATGCCCTGACCAACGCCGCGAAGGATTACGGCGTCGGGCTGGACTTCGTCGTCGACGGCATCACCACACTGACCGGGAAGGTGCCCAACGCCGCGTCGGTGGTCCAACGGGCGGAGAACGGCTTCGGCCAGGGCACGACGCTGATCACCCCGTTCTCGGCGGTGCTGCTCGCCGCCACCGCAGCCAACGGAACGATGCCGACGCCGGTGCTGATCAGGGGCACCACGACGACGGCTGACGCGCCGGCACCCGCTCGCGCGGCACCGGTCCAGCAGGCAATCCAGGAGTACATGGCTGCCGTCGTGGACGAGGGCACCGGCACCGGTTTGCAGGGTTTCGGGGACGTCCATGCCAAGACCGGCACCGCCGAGTTCACGGCCGACGACGGCACGGTCCATGCGCACGCGTGGACCGTGGGCTACCGGGGCGACCTGGCCTTCGCGGCGCTGATCGTGGGTGGGGAGGACAGCGTCTTCACCAACCAGGTCGTCGAGGCGTTCCTGGGTGCGGTGCCGGCATCGTGACCGGCACATCGCCGTAGGCTCTGCGTCATGTTGCGCACGACCCTGACCCCAGGCAGGCCAACCCCGATCCGCTCGGTGCCCGCGTCCATCCCGCGGCCGGAGTACGTGGGTAGGGACAAACCGCGGCCGAGCACCGACCCCTGGGTACAGCCCGCGGAGATCATCGAGAAAATGCGGGTAGCCGGCCGGATCGCGGCGCGCGCCATGGCCGCCGGCGGTGCAGCGGTAGCCCCGGGGGTGACCACCGACGAGATCGACAGGATCGTGCACGACTACCTCTGCGACCACCACGCCTACCCGTCGACGCTGGGCTACAAGCATTTCCCGAAGTCGTGCTGCACCTCGCTGAACGAGGTGATCTGCCATGGCATCCCGGACACCACCGTCATCCAGGACGGCGACATCGTGAACATCGACGTCACCGCCTACATCGACGGAGTTCATGGCGACCTCAACGCCACCTACCTGGCCGGCAACGTGTCCGAGGAGAACCGGCTGCTGGTGGAGCGGACCGAGGAGTGCCTGCGCCGGGCGATCAAGGCGGTGGCGCCGGGCCGTCAGCTGAACGTGATCGGCAGGGTGATCGAGTCCTACGCCAAGCGATTCGGGTATGGCGTGGTCCGCGACTACACCGGCCACGGCATCGGCCGGACGTTCCACTCCGGGCTGGTGATCCTGCACTACGACGAGCCGAGCGTGTCCACCGTGATCGAGAAGGGCATGACGTTCACCATCGAGCCGATGATCACCCTGGGCGGCGTCGACTGGGACCTGTGGGACGACAACTGGACCGTCACCACGAGGGACCAGTCCTGGACGGCGCAGTTCGAGCACACGCTGGTGGTGACCGACAACGGCGCGGAGGTGCTGACCCTGCCCTGAGTTCGGCGTCCGGTACATCCACCGACGCCCGCCAGCGTCGGCTGGCGCCCTGCAGTCGTGCTGACCGCAGCGCGGGCCGCCGGTATCGACACCGTGCACAGCGCGGTCAACCGCACGCACCCGCCGAACCCTCGCCGGGTGCGGCGGCGCGGGCGGATCGACCGATCGTCACGCCGCAGTCGGGACGGCCTCGGCCGCGGTCGCGGCGGTCGCCGGGCCGTCGGGTTCGTGTCCGACCAGAAGGGTCTGCGGCAGGCCGGTGTTCTTCGCCCCGTTCAAGCCGTTCTTCGACCCGAGGTTCGGCCGGCCGTCGACACCGACGGAGACGTACCTGCGGTTGATGTTCCTGGAGTCCCGGCACGGCCTGGGGTATGAGTTGTTGTGCCGGGAGGTCGCCGACTCGATCACCTGGCGGCGGTTCTGCCGGATCCCGTTGGACGGGAGGGTCCCGCACCCGACGACGTTGATGAAGCTGACCACCCGCTGCGGGACCGTCGCGGTCGACGGGTTGAACGAGGCGTTGCTGGCCAAGGCGGTGGAAGCGAAGGTGCTGCGCACCGACCAATTACGCGCGGAGTTCACCTGCCCGTGTCCGGCCGACCTGGCGAACGCGCTCGAAGTGCTGTCACGGGTATGACGCTCCGGTGAAACCGGTGCTGCGATTTGTTGATGCTGGTGGTTTGGTGTGCTCGGTTGGCCGATGCGGGATTCGACAGCCCGCGGTCATGGATCGCTACTTGGTGCTCCGGGATCGATGACCCAGTAGCAGGACTGCGCAAGAGCTTTCTGCGTGCGACGTCGTTGTTTTCCATTGAGGGCACGAAACCCGACAATCAGGGCGTGTGCGACATTTCTCGGGTGATCATCATCGTCGGTACCGGTCGGCCATGCGTCAGGAACGACACCGAGGGACAACTGCCGAGGTATGGCCGCTCGGAATGCGACGACTGCGTTCTGCGGGGCACGGACGAGATCGTGCGGACCCAGACCCGCTTCGGAGAGGACGCCGTCGAGATAGATCGAGATGCCGTCGTTGTCCGACTTGAAGGCGCCGCTGCTGGGGCGGCGGTGCCCGGTGATCGCATCAACAGCAACGAGATCGCCCGAACCGTAATGCGCGATCCGACGGTAGAGGATCTCGTCGTCCGGGATGCTGGAGTCGTCGTCGGAGTCAGGCGGTGCGTCGTCCACTTACGTCCTGGAGCTGCCGGCGGCCCGAACTGCTCCCGAGAGGGCACTGAGATGTTTCCGTGCGGCCATGATCAATTCGGACGAGCCATGCGGATCCGGATAGTCCCCCTCCACCAACACGTTTCCCGCGGCGTCCAGTCCGAGGATGCCCACATCGCCCTGCGGTCCGATCTCAATTTCCAGCGATTCACCCCCCGCCAACCACTCAACCTGCGCGCCGCCGTTCGACAACGGAAAGATCTGGGGCGAGAAGGTGTCTTCCTCAGCGAGCAGGTCGAGCCAACGAATAGCAGATCCAGCGGCAGTTTCGGCAACCTGCGTTGCACCAAGGCCGTCCCAACCACGTTCGAGGCGCAGGAGCTGGTTGAGCTTTCCTACCGCGAAATTCATCAGGTCGAGCTTAGCGGCGCTGTAGTTGGGCGGGAACGTGACAGCAATCTGTCGTTGGTCATCGCGCGACGCGGTGTCGCGTTGAATCAGGAACTTTGTCGGCTGGTGGTGCGACGGCCACGGCTGTGGTGCGGTGGCAACACCCATGGGTGGTCGGTCGGAGAGTGTCGTCAAGACGTGCGCCCCCATTCCAGGTGTCGATCAGGTTCGGTCAACTCAACAAAGGCTGAAACCACCTCGTCATGGCATAAGTCCAGGCTACGGAGGACGTCGTCGATGCCGGCATTCATACCGAGTGCCGAGCGAGCGGTCAGATTCATGGCGATCGCGGACCCTCCGCCGGCCGTCTGCGCTGCGTCCATCGTGAGGATGGATGCCGCCCCATCGTGACCGGTCCACTTCCATTGTTGTTGTAGGCGCGTCGTTCGCGGGGCGCCCAAACGACCTTCCGACGGACGCTGCGAACGGAGGATTGCGCCGATGTCCGAGGATTCGTCGCTGGGGCCGGCGACCACATTGACGTAGGTCACCTCGACACCAACGGGCATGGATGTCGGCAGGCCGACATCCATGAGGAAGGACAGCATCCCCTGGTACTCGCGGGCGAAGGCCGGCCGCAACGCGTCCCGGTAGCGCGGATAGCTGCTGGAACTGGTGCCGGCCCGCCAGTTCACTATCAACCGGTCCCGCTGAATCTGCAATAGTTGATCTTGCTCTCGCGACAATAACCACAATCGAATTGATGGAGCTCCCACATTGACGACCAACCCGCCACCGATCTGGTCATCGACTCCAATCGGGGGGTTTGGCGGAAGCGGGGGATATTCCTGAACCACGGGGTACCGGTCCTGCAATCGGTCCGCGAACCTCGCCAGCGGGACCGCGCCGAATCCGGGCACCGGCGAGAACTCAACTCCGAGCGCAACCTCGACCAACGGCGGACGATCGAAGGATGGCGACGGCGTACCGCTGATCGGCACATCGTCATCACCCACGCCCGCGAGCATACCGAGACCAGGTTGGGAATTCGGGTTGTCCACAGCGACCCGCCTCGCGCCTCGTGAGTCCGGAATTCCCGCAGTCGAGGGGCGTGGACCGGTCGTCATCATGAGACCTGAGCCTTGTCGTTACGATGACGCCACGCTCGGTGCAGGGGGAAGGGAGCGTGTCAGTGCGTGTCAGTGACGACGTCCACGATCGGCGGCGGTTTCGCGCCCGGGTCCGTGGTGGTCGTGCGCGACGAGGAGTGGCTGGTCACCGCAACGGAACAGACGGCCGGCGGCCTGCTCATTTATGGCCAGGGGCTGTCCCGAGCTGGTCCGGGACACGACGGCCAGCTTCTACGACACCCTGGACGACATCGAGGCACTCGACCCGGCGGCGGCGACCGTGGTCGCCGATGACAGCCCGCGGTACCGAAGTGCGCGGCTCTGGCTGGAATCCACCTACCGCAAGACGGCCGTGCCGATCGGGGACCGGTCGCTCACCGTGTCCACCCGAGCCCTCGCCGACGCGCTGATCTACCAGCAGTCGGCGGTCCAACAGGCCCTTGATCCGGCGAACCTGCGCCCCCGCATCCTGCTGGCCGATGCCGTCGGCCTCGGCAAGACGCTGGAGATCGGCATGATCCTCGCCGAGCTGGTCCGCCGGGGCCGCGGCGACCGGATCCTGATCGTCACGCCGCGGCACGTGCTGGAGCAGATGCAGCACGAAATGTGGACCCGTTTCGCGCTGCCGTTCGTCCGGTTGGATTCCGCCGGCATCCAAAGGGTCCGGCAGAAGCTGCCCGCCACCCGCAACCCGTTCACCTACTTCCGCCGGGTGATCATCTCCATCGACACGTTGAAATCCGACCGCTATGTCGCGGCGTTGAGCAAGCAGCGCTGGGACGCGGTGGTCATCGACGAGTCGCACAACCTGTCCAACTCGGCCACCCAGAACAACCGGCTCGCTCGGTTGCTGGCGGCCAACTCGGAGGCGCTCATCCTGGCCTCGGCGACGCCGCACAACGGCCGGGCCGATTCCTTCGCCCAGCTGATCCGGCTGCTGGATCCGTCCGCGGTCCGCCCGGACGGCACCCTGGTCGAGTCGGAGATCCGCCGGCTGGTCATCCGGCGGCACCGGCACAGCCCGGAGGTGGCCGCGGTCGTCGGAGCGGACTGGGCGGAGCGTCTCGAGCCGCGCAACATCCTGATCACGCCGACCGCCGCCGAGGACGCCATCGCCCGCGAGCTGGAGCGGACCTGGTTGTTCCCGCCAAATGGCCGCTCACCGTATTCCGGTGGCGGTGCGCTGTTCGGGTGGACGCTGGCCAAGGCGTTCCTCTCCTCGCCCAGCGCCCTTTCCGAGACCGTGGCGGAACGCCGGCGGCGGATCCGCCATCACCCCGACACCGGCGCCGAAGAGGCTGCGCTGCAACGCCTTGCGGATCTCACCACGGCCGCACTGGCGGCACCGTCGGCGAAGTACGATGCGCTCGTCGGGTACCTCAAGAACATCGGTGTCGGCCGGAACTCCGCAGACCGGGCAGTGGTGTTCGCCGAAGGCGTGGCGACACTGCGATTCCTGACCAAGCATCTGCCGGCCGGCCTCGGCCTGCCCGCGGACGGCGTTGCGATCATGCACGGCGGGTTGACCGACGAGGAGCAGCAGCGCGTCGTCGACGAGTTCAAGCAGGCGGGCTCACCGGTCCGGGTGCTCGTCACCGGCGACGTCGCGTCCGTGGGGGTGAACCTGCACGCCCAGTGCCACCA
The DNA here is from genome assembly GCA_035633315.1 of Nakamurella sp. Classification (GTDB taxonomy): domain Bacteria; phylum Actinomycetota; class Actinomycetes; order Mycobacteriales; family Nakamurellaceae; genus Nakamurella. Next base: position 11,978 of record DASQFG010000669.1, read on the forward strand.
CCTCATCCACTACGACATCCCGTGGAGCCTGATCCGCATCGAACAGCGCAACGGCCGCATCGACCGGTACGGGCAACGGTTCCCGCCGCAGATCACCACGCTGCTGCTCGGCCCGAGCAGCGAGCGGTTCGCCGGCGACATCCGGGTGCTGAGCCGGCTGATCGAGCGGGAGCACGAGGCGCACACCGCGCTCGGCGACGCCGCGTCGTTGATGGGCCGCTACTCGGTGACCGGCGAGGAGGACGAGATCCGCTCGGTGCTGGCCGGCGAGAAGGACCTCGACGAGGTGGTCCGCGCTCCCGGCCAGGTGGCCGCCGGTGACGACCTGACCGGACTGTTCGCCCGGCTGTTCCAGCAGCCGGCCACGTCGGTGGACGTTGATCTGGTGGGCAGTGACCCCGGCGGCTCGGGGCTCTACCCGGACGAGATCTCCTACCTGGAGGAGGCGTTGCACGCCGGGTTCATCGATCCCAGCCAACCGCTGTCCAACGGCGGCGTCCGCTGGCGGCGGGACCGGAACTTCGGCACCGCCGAACTCGACCCGCCGCCCGACCTGCTGCAACGGCTGGAGGTGCTGCCGCAGTCCTACCTCACCCAGCGCCGGGTCACCCAACGGCTCGTGCTGGCCACCACGGCGGTCAGGGGACGGGACCGGCTGGCCGACGAGGAACCGTCGTCCTGGCCCGACGCGCATTACCTGGGTCCGCTGCACCCGGTGCTGGACTGGGCGGCCGACCGGGCCCTGACCCGGCTGGGCCGCGGGGAGGTGTTCGCGGTCCGCGGGGACGTGGACGATCCGGCGGTGCTGCTGGTGGGCACCCTGACCAACCGGCGCGGTCAGGTGGTCTCCGCGGCCTGGCTGACGGTCGCCTTCCCGGGCGGGGAACCGGGTTTCGGGTTCGTGGAGCCGCACGGCTCGGCGGCCGATGCGCTCGCCTCGTTGGGGCTGGACACGTCGCGGGCCAATCCAGGTGCCGTGCCGGATGTGCCTGCGCTGCAACAACTGATCCGGCCCGCTGTCGGGTTGGCCGCGGAGCAGATGCGTTCGCTGTTCGGGGTTGCGGAACGGGATGTCACCGGCCGGGTGCGGGAGTGGTCGCAGCGGCTGGACCAGTGGGACCGCGACGCCGGCGCCCTCATCCAGCGCACTGAGCAGCAGCGCCGCATCGGCGTCGCCCAGGAGCGAGCGCTGATCGCCGCGATGGAACCGGATCAGCAGCTGGTGCGGCCGCTGCTGGTGGTCGTGCCGGACGGTGCCGGGCCATGACGGTGTCGGAAGCACTGATCGTCGGCGAGGGTTGGATCTCCGAGCACTACTTCACCACCGACGCGACCTCGCAGTCGTTCACCGCGAAAGTGACCGAACGGCGCAAACTCTGGGACGCCGAATCCGCGGAGTACCGGCCGACGCCCCGGTCCCGATTCACCGAAAAGCGACAGGAGCTGGAGGTCGCCTTCGGCGGGCTGGGCGAGCTCATCGCTCCGGACGTCAAGCGTCGGAATCTGCCCGCCATCCGGCAACGGGCAGGGGCTATCCACGACCTCGTGCTGACGGTGCTCGAACTCGGCCCTGCCGATCTACCGGACCCGGCGTCCGGCACTGACGCGCCCCCGGTGGTTCCGCGGGTCCGGCCGGGCCACCACGGCCTGCTGCTGGACTGCGACGGTGCGCTGATTCGGGTGTCGCAGGCCGGGATGACCGACCGGGCACCGCTGGCGATCATCCTGGCCGCCCCGTGCGCGGAGCTGGAGGACGTGCTGGCCAAGACGCCGCAGACGTTCGACGCCGGTGACGCGCCGGCGGGCAGCACACTGTGGGAACCGGTGCGACTCGAGGAGGACGCTCCAATGAGCCGATTGCGTCGTGCAAACCAGAAGTGCCATTCGTGCTTCCAGCGGCCACGACGTTGAAGATGTTGCGCTGTGCCCAGGCCTTTTATCCAAGGACTGCTTGAGGTTCTCGATGGTCACCTTGAAAAGGTTGGTGCCTGCAGTCAGCGCCGCCGGGTTGTCCGTGAACGAGGAGTCGTGCGCCTTGCCCAGCCGAATCGAGTCTGTTCGATCGCACACGTACGACTCGCGCCCTGATGAGAACTTCAAGGTACGCAGGAAGCGTCGAGTTTCCTCGAGGTGGTTGGGGTCCTCGGGTGAGACAAGGAAGTGGATGTTGACCGGATCGCCGTCGCCGTCGCCGTCGGCAGTCGTAGCTCGATGTTCGGGAAGATCAGACCGACGTCTGGCAGTTGACACGCCATCTGATGGTTGAGGACCTTCTGCACTCATCAATGCTGCAGTAGTCGGTGATACCAAGGGCTTCGATCCTCGGTTCCGAGTCCTCGATCCTCGTCAAATACTCGTCTCAGGCATCCTGGCCGAACTGATTGTTCATGACCGTGCCGGGCGTGTGGATGTGCGGATCCCAGCGCCGCTAGACCGACCCCCGCGGGTCCGCTCGCGATTCATCGAACACCCTCTCCGAACTGGCATTCGACGACTGGTTCTTGAACCAGCAAGAGCTGGGTCGCTGCGCCGACGAGGTCATTGTTCGCGGGGCTCCCGGAGGTATGTGATGCCGAAGCCTTTGAGCTCGCGGTACTTCTGGTACTTCGTGGCAAGGTCGAAGGGGCTGTCTGACATGCGTTGGAAGATGTCGAGGCCGCGCCCGAGCAGGATCCTCCATCCGGTGTCGGTCGTGATCGAGCGGTCGTGGAT
>DASQFG010000670.1:0-5093 GCA_035633315.1 Nakamurella sp.
GACCACCGTGTCGATCTGCGGCGCCGACCGCAGGTCGTTCCACAACAACGCGGGGCGCACCACCGCCCCCGCCGCGTCGAGCGCCACCATGCCGTGCTGCTGGCCGCCGACGCCGATCGCCGCGGCCCGCTCCAGCAGCCCGGAACCGGCCTGCTCCAACGCCTTCCACCACAGCTGCGGGTCCACCTCGGTACCGGGCGGGTGCGGCGCGGACGCCTGGTCGACGACGACGCCGTCCGCGGCCCGGACCAGCACGACCTTCGTCGACTGGGTGGACGAATCGATTCCTGCCACCAGGGCACCGTCGGTCACGGCATCTCCTCTCGCTCGCGTCTGTGCAGCCCGAACACTGCAGCCCTACCAGTCCGACTGCCAACCCTGCCAGCCAGCGGCTCAGCCGGCCACAGCCAGGAGCGCCAGGGTGGGGTCCGCAATGACCTCCTCGATCCCGGCGTGGGCGGCGCCGAGCGAGGCCGCCTCGAAGCCGAGCTGTGAGAACTCCAGCCGACACACCACATTCGGCCCGGCCAGCGAACCGGCCCGGAGCGCGTCCCGCACCGGTCCCTCCAGATAGCTGCGGATCACCGGATAGTGACCGCCCAGCACGATCGCCTCAGGATTGAGCACGTTGGACAGGATCGACACACCCACCCCCAGCCAGCGGCCGTGCTCGGTGAGCGCGCGTGCGACCCGTTCGTCGCCACCCTCGGCACGCTGCCTGATGCGCTCCAGTCGGGCCCCCAAATCGATGCGTTCGTCGTGCACCGGGTCGTCCGGGTCCGCGACCGCCTGCAGCAGGCTGGACAGCCCGACCACCGTCTCCCAACAGCCGTGGCGTCCGCAGCCACACAGCCGATCCGCCGGCCCGATCGGCATATGTCCCACCTCGCCGGCGAAACCCGCTGCGCCACGGACGATCCGGCCGTCCACGATCATCCCGCCACCGACCCCGACCGCGCCGGCCAGGTACAGCAGGTTGGCAGTGCCGGCGAGCGTGCCGACCGCGTAATGCGCGACCGCACCCAGGTTCGCGTCGTTGTCCACGGTCACCCTGGCGTCGGTCCAGCCGAGCCGACCGCGCAGGGTGTGCACGATATCCACGTCACGCCAGTGCAGGTTGGGCGCGAACGTGAGCATGCCGGCCTCCTGGTCGATCAACCCGGGGACCGCGACGTGCAGGCTCTGTACCTGATCGACCCGGGAATCGCAGTCGGTGACCAGCTCCCTGCAGAGCTGCGCCACCACGCCCAGCGCGCGGGCGGGCCCCAACTCGCTCATCGAGCGGCCCAACCGGCGACGGGCGAGCACCCGGCCGGTCAGGTCGAGGACCAGCCCGGCGATGTAGTCCACCTGCAGTTCGACGCCGAGGAAACGCACTCCGCCGGGGTGGAGTTCCACCGTCCGACCCGGCCTGCCGAGTCCGCCGCGATCGATGCTGCCCTCGGTCACCAGGCCCCGATCGATGAGTTCGGTGACCAGACTGGACACGGTCGCCTTGTTCAATCCGGTGTCATCGGCCAGCCTGGCCCGCGGCCGGGGACCGCCGTCGGCAAGGCTGCGCATCAGCAAAGCGAGGTTCAGCCGACGCACGGTGGCCTGGTCGGCCGGGCTGGACCCGCCGCTGAGCCGTTCGGCGGTTGGCACCGGTGAACCCTTCGTCGTAGGGGAAAGGCACGAGCAGTGAAACGGACGCTCAGTGGTCAGGACGCTCAGTCAGTCGTGCTGCACGCTGCGGGCCGGGCATGCGCGCGCAGTCGATGCCACACCGAGATGCCGGGCAACGAGGGTGATGCGGACGGCGCTGACCCGGCCGTCCCACGCCCGCTCGCGCGGTAGGTGTGACGGCCCGGTCGCACCGAACTCAGCGCCCGGCGCTGGCGCGTTTGCGGCGGCTGATGGCGTCGACGCTGGCCGCGAGCAGCAGCACCAGGCCGGTGACGATGTACTTGATGTACGCCTGCAAACCGAGCAGACCCAGCCCGTTGTCGATCACCGCGATGACCAGACCACCGATGATGGCGTCACGGGCCTTGCCCTTGCCGCCGAACAGGGAGGTACCGCCGATGACGGCGGCCGCAACCGCGTACAGCAGGGTGTTGCCGGCACCTGCGTCCGGGGTGACCGAGTTCAGCCGGGACGCCGCGATGATGCCGGAGATGACGGCCATCGCCGAGCTGATCACGAAGCACGCGATGGTGATGTACCCGACCCGGATGCCGGCCCGGCGTGCGGCCTCGGCGTTGCCGCCGACCGCGTAGACGTGCCGGCCGAACGCAGTGCGATTCTGCACGAACGTCCAGATCACCAACAGCAACCCGACCAGCGGTGCGATCCACGGAATGCCCTCGAGCACCACATTGCCCTTGGCCCGATTCTGGCTCAACAGGAACGTGGCCCCGAGAAGCAGCACGGCGATGACACCGATGCGCAGAAGGATCACCGGGAGCGGCGTGACGACCAGGTCCGCGGAGCGACGGCGTTGGTACACCAGCAGATTGATCGCCGCGTAGGCGGCGATCGACCCGATGACGACGATCCAGCCGAACAGCACCGGCATATTCCCGTTGGATATCTTGAGAATCGTCGCGTCGGTGATCGCCACGGTGCCGCCGGTGCCGATGATCCACAACAGGACACCCTGGTAGGCAAGGAATGTCGCGAGCGTCACGACGAAGGACGGGATGCCGACCGCAGAGACCAACACGCCGGTGAACAGGCCCATCACCACGCCGACCAGCAGCGCCACCAACACGGCCGCGTACCAGGGCAAGCCTTGCTTGAGCATCAGCATGGCCATGACGCCGGCGCCCACACCCCCGATGACACCGGCGGACAGGTCGATGTGCCCTAGCAGCAGCACGAAGCCGATACCCATGGCCAGTACGCAGATGGAACCGGCCTGGGTGAGCAGGTTGGCGAAGTTGAAAGTGGTCAGGAAGGTGCTCGGCGCGGCGATGGTGAACACCACGATGAGCACCAGCAGGCCGAGAAGCGCTGGGAGAGAACCGACATCGCCCGCGCGGAGCTTGTTGCGATACTGCTCCCAGTACTGGCCGACGGACACCGGCCCGGCGGCGTCCCCGGCGAAGGCAGCACGGGCCTCGACGTCACTGACGACGCCGATCACCCCGCCATCGACGGCGCCCACCTCGGCGTTGTCCTTCGCGATCTCCTGTCCTACATCATCTTTGGGGCTGGTCACGCTGACTCCTGGGTGATCGCCGGGGCAAGTCCGTGCCGTTCGGACCGACCAGAGGTGATCAGCTCCACGATTTCACGGCTGGTCACGTCGGCGGCCGGGATGTCCGCGGCCACCCGTCCGAGATACAGCGCGGTGATTCGGTCACTGACCTCTTTGACGTCATTCATGTTGTGGCTGATCAACAACACACCGAGCCCGTTGTCCGCCAGACGGCGCACCAGGTCGAGGACCTGACGAGTCTGCGCAACACCCAGCGCGGCGGTCGGCTCGTCGAGCATGACGACCTTGGAGTTCCACAGCACCGACTTGGCGATGGCCACGGTCTGCCGCTGCCCGCCGGACAGGCTGGCCACCAATTGGCGCACCGATGAAACGGTGCGCACCGACAGCGATGCCAGTGTGTCGCGGGCCTTGATCTCCATCTGGGCCTCGTCCAGCACGATGCCCGACTTGGGTTCCCGGCCGAGAAACATGTTCTGCACGATGTCCAGGTTGTCGCACAACGCGAGGTCCTGGTAGACGATCTCGATGCCCAATGCTGCCGCGTCACGCGGGCCGTGCACCTGAACCGGGTTTCCCTCGAACAGGTACTCCCCGGCGTCGATGCCGTAGATGCCGGCAACACATTTGACCAGGGTCGATTTCCCGGCGCCGTTGTCGCCGACCAACGCGGTGACCTGTCCCGGGTAGATCGACAGGTCCACGCCGTGCAGGACTTGGACCGCGCCGAAGCTCTTGTTCACCCCCCGCAATTGCAATATCGCATCGCCAGGCTGTGTCATCGGCTGCTCCTTGAATCCAGGCTTGGTGCGAGCAACGGGGTCCCGGCAAGGGGCCCGCGCTGAGGGGAAGGCCGGGCGCCGGGCCCGGACGACAAGTGCCTGTCGTCCGGGCCCGGCGAGCTGGGTTCAGGTCAGCTGATGCCGAGTTCGGTGCACGCCGCGGTGATCGCGGCCTGCACGGTGGCGTCCGTGGCCTTGCACAGGTCGGCCGCGGTGACGTAGCCGTCGTCCACGACGTCCTTGACGTTCTCCTTGGTGATCGCCTGCGGCGTCTCGAGAATGGCCTGGACCTCACGGTTGCCGGTGGCGTCCTGGACAGTTCCGGTGGTCGTCGGGGTTTCGCCGTTGGCCAGCGCGATGGCCACCTTGGACAGCGCGTCGGCCTCCTTCTTGACGGCCTTGTAGACGGTCATGCACTGATCACCGGTCAGGATGTTCTGCAGTCCCTGGACGGTGGCGTCCTGCCCCGTCACCGGGATCACCAGGTTGTTCTTCTTGTTCACCGAGATGACAGCGTTGCCCAGACCGTCGTTGGCGGCCAGCACGCCATCGACGGCGCCACCCTGCTGAGTGAAGATCTGCTCGTAGATGGTGGCGGCTTGCTGGTTGTCCCACTTGGGCACTGCCTGCTCGGCGACCACGGTGTAGGTCTTCCCATCGAGGACCGAGTGCGCGCCGGCGGAGAACGCAGTGGCGTTCGAGTCGTCGGGAGAGCCGTTCAGGAAGACGATCTTCTTGTCACCGCCACCCAGGCACTTGTCCAGACCCTCGCCCTGCAGCTTGCCCACCTCGGTGTTGTCGAAGGAGACGTAGTAATCCGCGGTCCCGCCCAGAGTCAGGCGGTCGTAGTCGATCGTCTCAACGCCCTGATCGGCGGCCTTCTTCTGGATCGCGGCGCCGGACGCATTGTCCAGGTTGACGATCGCGAGAACCGTTGCGCCATTGGCGATCATCTGGTCGGCGATGGTCTGCATCGCCGCAGCGTCGCCGTTCGCGTTCTGGATGTCGAACTCGACGCCCGCGTCCGTGAACGCCTTCTCCAGGAACGGACGGTCGGCCGTCTCCCACCGGGCGGAGGACTTGGTGTCCGGCAGGATGACGCCGATCTT
>DASQFG010000671.1:0-4354 GCA_035633315.1 Nakamurella sp.
GAGAAGATGACGTCCACCTCGTCCGGCGCGATCCCGGCCTGCTCCAGCGCGCCGCCGATGGCCTCGACGGCCAGGTCGACCGCGACTGCCAGGTAGGCGTTGTTGGCGTCGGTGAAGCTCGTCAACTCCTTGTACTGCTCCAGTGGCAGGGCCAGATACCGGCTGCCCACCCTGGTATTGGTGTGGATCCGCCGGACGACCTCATGGCCCTTGGCGGCGCCCAGGACGTGCTCGGCGAACGCCTCGGTGATCTTGTCCTGCGGATAGCGATGCGGCGGGAGCACGGCGTGTACCGCCGCCAGGGACGTCATGCACGCCACAGTACGGTGGCGATGCGGCGGTTCCTGACGGACCGACAGAACGTGTCGGAGCGAATTCCCCGGAATTGTCGTTCGATGAGAGGCGTTCTGCCGGAACGCGTGTCATTGAATGGTGTGATTTGTCCTGTTCACCAGTACCCGAAGGGACGGAATTCGACAGGTGGATCCGCAGGAAACTCCGGCCTCGCCGGTTCCGTTCGACGGCGCATCCGGTGCGGTCCCCGGTTCCGGCCGGGTCGGTGCAACGGCCCGCGCGCTTGCCCTTGCCTGCCACCCGCTGCCCACCGTCGCGGTGACGGCGATCAGTGCCGGGTTGGCCGCTCTGGCCGGGTTGGGCCTGGCGCGCGGCCTGCTGCTGGTGACCGCGATTCTGGCCGGGCAACTGTCGATCGGCTGGTCCAACGACAGCATCGACGCCGCCCGGGATCGGGCCGCCGAGCGTCGGGACAAACCTGTCGCCCGGGGAACCGTCACGACCCGGACCGTGGGAATCGCGGCGGTCCTGGCGCTCGTCGTCTGCGTGATCGCCTCACTGGCTCTGGGCTGGGCGGCCGGACTGGCCTCGATCGTCGTCGCGGCCGGCGGCTGGGCCTACAACCTCGGTCTGAAGGCGACAGCGTTCTCCTGGCTGCCCTACGCCGTGGCCTTCGGCGTGCTGCCGGCCGTTGCCACCCTCGCCATGCCGACGCCGAGTTGGCCCGCGCCCTGGGCGACGATCAGCGGCGCACTGTTCGGGGTGTCCGCCCACCTGGCCAACGTGCTGCCGGATCTGACCGACGACGCGGCGACCGGCGTCCGCGGCTTCCCGCACCGGCTCGGGGCGCGGGCCAGCGCCGTCGGCTGCACCGTGGCGTTGTTCGCCGCGTCGATGGTCATCCTGTTCGGGTCCGGCGCCGAGCTGACGGCCTGGCGCTGGGTCGCCGCCGCGGGCCTCGGTCTCGTCGCGGTCGCCGGGGTGATCATCGGCCTGCGCCGGCCGACCAGCCGGGCGTTGTTCACGCTGGTCATCGCGGTGGCGGCAGCGGACCTGGTGCTGTTCGCCGCCTCGGGAGCATCTCTGACGTAGAAGGCTGACCCGAGGTGTTGTACCCAGGGAGGCTGCTGGCGCGCCGCAGTCCAGTCGCTACCGTGGTGGGCATGCTGCAGTTCGACGGCGCCATCGCCGGTATGGGCACCGCCTCGGGCACCCGCCTGGTGGTGGGCATGTGGCCGCTGTCCCCGTATGGGTCCGTGACCGACGTGATGATCGAGCGCGCCGACGGGCACCGGATCCTGCTCGCACCCACCCAGGAACTCGCCGACTTCATCGCCGCGACGTACGAATTCGACGAGGTCAGGGTCAGCCCGGTGCTCCGGGTGCGGGACGGCAAGAAGTGGATGGTGTCCACCGACGAGCTCGCCCTCACGTTCGATGTCGGTGGCCGACCGCCGCTGGGTTGGGTGCTGACGGCCGTGCCGCGGGGGCTGGCGAGGGCGCGCTGGTGGACCACGCTGCAGAACCCGATCGCCCGGATGACGATGGACGGCGTCCGGACCCGCGGCAGTGCCGGCGGCGGCCGCCGCGAGTGGTACTCGGCCATGGACCTGCACCGGATCAAGTCGGTCAGCGCCCGGTTCGATGGTGCGGAACTCGGCGAGCTGCGCCCGGTCACCCCGCCGGTGCGCTTCGGCTTCGGGTCCACCCCGGAGGAACCCTCGCTGGTCAGGGTGCTCTCCCGCGTCTCCGAGTAGCCCCCTTTCGGCGCGGATCAACATCGTCAGCGCGCATGAAATCGTTCACTCACGTCACACCAGTCACATATCGTGGGTACTTGAGCCGCGCCCGCGAAGTTGATCCGCGCCGGAAAAGGGCGCGCCGGGGGGAGTGTTTCCGCGGTTGACACATGCCGGTCACACCGCCCCAGCACCCTGAAGCACATGGTGATGCTGGATGACCTGCGGGTACGGCAGCTCGGCGAGTGCCGCCATGACTCGACCCTGGCCAAGTACGTGGGCGGCCGGAAGACCAACGAGCACTACGTCGACGAGGACGACCGGGTGCTCTTCGACGACACCATCGAGCTGCTCGCCGCGCACGGCCTGCCGCTGGAGCAGGTGCCGACCCTGGAACCGGGCGGCCCGCGCCGCAAGCTTTACTTCCCGCCGGGCGCCACCAAGGTCGGCATCGTCACCTGCGGCGGGCTGTGCCCGGGTCTGAACGATGTCATCCGTGGTCTGGTCATGGAGCTGAAGAACCACTACGGGATCGATGACGTGCTCGGCTTCCGCAACGGCTACGCCGGGCTCAACCCCGCTCTGGAGTACGCACCCGTCGGGCTGACGCCCGAGCGGGTGAACAAGATCAACACTCAGGGCGGCACGATCCTGGGAACCTCGCGCGGCGCCCAGGACCCGGAGATCATGGTCGACCGGCTGGTCGAGCTGGGCGTCGACATCCTTTTCGTCATCGGTGGTGACGGCTCCATCCGCGGCGCCAGCAAGATCGCCGAGGTGGCCCGGGGGCGGGACCTGCCGATCGCGGTGATCGGCATCCCGAAGACGATCGACAACGACATCCCCTACATCGGACAGAGTTTCGGATTTCAGACGGCGTTCACCGTTGCGGCGCAGTCGATCGCCGCCGCTCAGGTGGAGGCCCAGTCGGCGATCAACGGGATCGGCCTGGTCAAGCTGATGGGCCGGCACGCCGGCTTCATCGCCTGCTATGCGGCGCTCGCCAATCACCACGCGGATTTCGTGCTCATTCCCGAGGTCCCCTTTGCGCTGTACGGAGAGTCGGGATTCCTGGCCGCGCTGGAGCGTCGGGTGGCCGAACGCGGCAGCGCGGTGGTGGTGGTGGCCGAGGGTGCCGGCCAGGATTTGATGTCCGACGAGCAGACCGGCACGGACGCCTCAGGCAACCGCAAGCTCGGCGATATCGGGCGATTCCTGGAGGCCGAGATCGTCGGGCACTACGCCTCTCTCGGGCGCGAACTGACCGTGAAATACCTCAAGCCCGGTTACTCGATTCGCTCGGTGCCGGCCAGGGCGCACGACTCGGTCTACTGCGTCAGGCTGGCCCAGGCGGCGGCGCACGCCGGGATGGCCGGCCGGACGGACATGGTGGTCGGCCGCCGGCACAACCGGTTCGTCCACGTGCCGATCGAAATCGTTGTCTCCGAACGCAACGAGGTCGCGCCCGACGGGGATCTGTGGCTCAGCGTGCTGGAATCGACCGCTCAGCCACTCGAGATGCGGTGAAGGCACGTCACTGTGTGCGAGGCCGGCACGACCTCGCTGTCGTGCATTTGCCCAGGGGGCGTACCGTTCCCGAACGGCCGGCCGCCGAGGTCGGCCCGGTGGTGCGGGTCCAGCCAGCCGGTCAGATCAGGGCCGACCGGGACGATCTGCGTCGGATTGATGCCGGTATGCACCGTGTAGTAGTGCTGCTTGATGTGGGTGAAGTCGACGGTATCGCCAAAGCCCGGCGTCTGGAACAGATCTCGGGCGTACGCCCACAGCACGGGCATCTCGGTCAGCTTCCTCAGGTTGCACTTGAAATGGCCGTGGTACGCGGCGTCGAACCGGGCCAGCGTGGTGAACAACCGGACATCGGCCTCGGTGATGGAGTCGCCGACCAGGTACCGACGGGAGGCGAGCCGTTCCGAGAGCCAGGTCAGTCGCGCGAACAACCGCGCGAACGATTGCTCATACGCCCGCTGCGAGCGCGCGAAACCGCAGCGGTAGACACCATTGTTGACGTCCCGGTAGACAACCTCGACCACCTCGTCGATCTCGGGACGCAGCGCCTCCGGATACAGATCGGGTGCACCGTCGCGGTGAAATCGGGTCCACTGGGTGGACAGGTCGAGCGTCATGCGCCCGTAGTCGTTGGTGACGACTGCGCCGGTCGGGATGTCCACGATCGCCGGCACGGTGATGCCCCGCGGGTAGCCGGGGAACCGCGCGAAATAGGCCTGCTGGACCCGTTCGATCCCCAGCACGGGGTCAACCCCGCCGGGATCGAGATCGAACGTCCAGCTGCGATCGTCGTG